>NZ_BAML01000007.1 GCF_000615845.1 Ligilactobacillus hayakitensis DSM 18933 = JCM 14209 | reverse complement strand
ATTTTAACAACATATTTATTATATCACCTCGTTGATTTTTGTCAATAAAAAATTATATTTTTTTAATTAACTTTTATCAATCAAGACAACTTTTATATCTTATCACTTATATACCTTAGCGTCAACAATTATTTTTTATTTAATTACTAACGCCTTCGTATCAAGCAACGATTAATACTATACTCTCATCTTATTCTTTAGTCAACACTTTTTTAACATTTTTTATTAACTTTTTTTCTTATCATCTTTATAATAATTATCTAACTTTTATTTTCATTATATCACTCGACCAGATTCAGCTTTCTTTCACCCAAACCATCCCCTTCCGTCTTTAAATGAGAATAAAATTAAAAAATTAGAAAAACGTGTTGATTTTTTAATTTTTACTGCTATACTTAAATCAATTCATTAATAAAACATTTCATTTGAAACTAGTTGTTATATAATCTCAGTCGTCGATTACTATCATTTTCGGTATGCTGTGTATTATATCTCCTAGTATCTCGAATTATTGGGTTGATCTAAAACAAATTGGTGTATCTATTATGCTTTATTTCATTTACATAGAATCTAATCATAATAATAGATACATTCTACTCCCACGCTAATCCTACGCTTGGGAGTAATTTTTTTAAAATTTCTATCTTATATCATTATTAAAAATGATGATTAATTACTTCTAAATAATTTAATTAATTATTTCTTGCCAGGTCAGCAGATCATTTTTACTTAAAATTAACCTTAGAATGAAACAATGATTTGGCAAAAATTATAATTATAATTCCTCAAACTACATCGAAGGGCACTAATAGATTCTGTCTATTAGTGCCCTTTTTTAACTTTCTAACAATTTAATTATATGGTATTCTTAGTGATGGAAACATTTTAATAAATTACATAGAGAGATTGGTGATTCTATGAAAAGGTCAGTTACTTTATTCATTTCATTTGTCTGTACTTTACTTTTTTTAGGAAGTTTTAATTCAAATGTAAATGCTGATACTAAGACCTATAATATTGGAACAGATGTTACGTATCCTCCTTTTGAATTTGCTAATGATAAAAATCAATATGTTGGTATTGATATTGATTTAATGAAGGCAATTGCTAAAGAAGAAGGATTCAAGGTTAATATCAAGCCCGTTGGTTTTAATGCCGCTGTTCAATCGCTTCAATCAGGTCAATTAGACGGGGTCATGGCAGGTATGGCCATTACTGATGAACGTAAACAAAAGTTTGACTTCTCAAAGCCATATTATCGAACAGGATTTGTAATGGCTGTAGCAACCGACAGTAAAGTTTCTAATTTAAAAGATCTCAAAGGAAAACGCGTAGCTATCAAAACCGGTACTGCCGCTGGTAATTACGCCCTCTCATTAAAGAAAAAATACGGCTTTAAGACTGTTACCTTTGATGACTCTGATAACATGTATAATGACGTTGTTCATGGAAATTCAGTTGCTTGTTTCGATGACGAACCTGTAATGCAATATGCTATTTCTACAGGAACTAAACTTCGTATCGCAACCAAGCCCGCTCAACTTGGTCACTATGGTTTCGCTGTTATGAAAGGTCAAAATCAAGAACTTCTCCAAAAGTTCAATGAAGGTTTTGATAAAATTAAAGCTAACGGAGAATATGATCGGATTGTCCAACGTTACATTAGTAAAAAGACTATTGAAGCTCAAAAAGCTGCCAATACAAAAGCTAATAGCGAACACACATGGATTGGTTTAATTCAAAAAAATACCCCTACTTTATTAAAAGGATTAACTCAAACAATTTACATTACTATTTTAGGGATTATTGGTGCTACAATTTTTGGAGTAATCGTTGGTTTATTAGGAGTTATTCCAAATAAACTTTCTCAAGGAATTTCAACAACCATCATTTATATTTTCCGCGGATTGCCTTTATTAGTCTTAGCATTATTCATTTATAATGGGATTCCAACTTTAACTGGAACTAAGATTTCAGCTGTATTAGCTGGTATTATTACCTTAACCTTAAATGAAGGTGCGTATACTGCTGCATTCGTCCGCGGAGGAATCCAAGCAGTTGATAAAGGTCAAATGGAAGCTGCACGCTCGTTAGGGCTTCCTTTTGGTAAAGCAATGACAAAAATAATCTTGCCACAAGGCTTAAAGATTATGGTTCCGTCATTTATTAACCAATTTATCATCACCTTAAAAGATACTTCAATTTTATCTATTATTGGTATCTTAGAATTAACACAAACTGGTAAAATCATTATCGCCAGAAACCTTGAAGGCTTCAAAGTTTGGGCAATAATTGGGGCAATGTACTTAATTGTAATTACAATCCTTACTTGGATTTCAAATTACGTCCAAAAGAAACTAAAATAACGCTTATATAAGCATAAAAAAGCTGGGAAAAATTCCCAGCTTTTTTATTTTGTCTCATTATTTATCATCTTTATTATATTTCGCCATCAACACATCGCATTTAGCAGTTTGAATTACATATGATGCAACCGATCCAACTACTAGGCGTTGGATGAAATTCTTTCCTGTTGATCCAATCACAATTAAATCGTTTTTATATTCGGGTTGGAAATCTTGGGTAATGACCATCTTAGGGTTACCAAAACGAAGGTGCACTGATACTTGGTCTTCTTTTAAATATCCTTTTTTGACAATATCTTCTTTTAAATCAGTTAGATACTTTTCGTTTGCTTGTTCAACTTCATAGATTTGATGACCATCTAAAGCAATTCCTGCGCCACCATATTCAAATGAATTTAAATCAAGTACTCGTAAAATATCTAAGTGAGAATCTTTGTGTCTTTTAGTTGTTTCAATCGCTGTTTTTAAAGCAACATCTGACCCCTCTGATCCATCGACTGCAACTAAAATTCTCTTGTATTCTTGTGTCATATTAATCCCTACTTTCTTATCCGTACTTTATCTACTTTTAGATTAATCTTTTTTTCTGCTTTTTGCAAGGGTTTTCATAAATATTAAATATAATTTGATAAATTTTAGTAATTATAAAAAAAGACAGCTAGAAAATTTCTAACTGTCTTTTAACTCTACGCTTCTTTTAAGTATTCTTGATGCTTTGCCTTTAATTCGGCAAATTTTTCTTCGGTAATCTTACCTAATTCAAGAAGTCTTTGTTCAATCATTTCTAAAACTTTAACGCGATCTTCTTTACTTTCCATAAAGTCAAACTTGTCACCATCAATCACTAATAAATCTGATGCATCATATTCTTTTATCCATACATCATATTGACCTAATAAGCGATGGTAGTAATCAACTAGAGAAGGATCTGTTTCGATTAATTCATATTCACGACCGCGTTTTTCAATGCGCTTAATCATTGTATCGTATGATACTTTAATTGTAATCATCAAGTCAGGTGATTTTTTGTGAGCTGCATATGGAAGTTCTTCCATCATGTTATCAAGTAAGCTCTTATAAATATCATATTCTACTTCTGTAGCATTTCCCATTTCAGTATTCATTCGCATGAAAATTTCATCTTCATAAATTGAACGATCTAAAATGTTATTATCATCTTGCATTGCTTGCTTAATCATCGCAAAACGACGATTTAAAAAGAATGTTTGAAGTAAGTATGCATAAGGGTTAGTTGCCTTTGTATCCCCTTGTGCACGTTTCTTAGCAGCGATTTCATTTCCTTTGTAAAATAAGGGTAATACTGGGTTATCAGTAACAGGTTCGTAAAAAGGTTTTGTACCTAATTCATCTGCTAAAATTTGGGTTAAACTTGACTTTCCTGAGCCAATAATTCCTGATAATGTAATCAAAATAATTCATTCATCCTTTCTCTATCTACTTTACGAAATTTTTCTTATTTTTTAGGAAAATTTCGTAACTGACTTTATTAAGTATACCTATATCCGTCAGAAAAATAAAGCTAAAAAACAGAATTCCTAAAATAAATTTTTTCACCATATAGTATTGACTACTTCAATAAGATACTATATATTGTATAAATGTAAAATAAATCCCAATCTTATAACATGGAGAGAGTTTGATGAACAAAGTATATTTAGCTGGTCCTTTTTTCAGTGACCACCAAAAAGAACGTCTTGCTTTAGTTAAAGCAGCCCTCAAAAAAAATCCCACAATCGGTAAGATTTTCGAGCCATCTGAAAATTCATATACAGAAGCTGAATTCGGTTCGCTTGAATGGCAAAAAGCAACCTACCAGCTCGATGTAAATCATATCTATACCAGTGACTTAGTTGTTGCTGTAATTGATTATAAAAAAGAAGAAGCCGATAACGAACCTGATTCTGGCACCGCCTTTGAAATCGGGTTAGCTTATGGTATCCATAAACCCGTCGTTGTCGTACAATTTGATCCTAAAAAAGAATTAAACTTAATGATTTCTCAAGGTCTAACTGCTTATTTTGATGTAAGTAAAGGTGAGCTTGAAGATTTGGCTAACTATGATTTTGACCTTTTCATGCCAAAATTAGCTAATCGCCCTGTAATCTAAAAAATCGCTTATTTCTAAACAAGATTCTAGTTAAGAAATAAGCGATTTTTTATTTTTATTTTTGATAGATTGCTTGAACTTTTTTAACATCTTCTGGTTGAATTGTATAGTATGACCCTGCAGGTTGCATTACAGAAACTTCATCTGTATGCTCCAACCCAATTGCGTGCCCTAATTCATGTTCGGCAGTATTTACAATTCTTTGTTCACTGTAACCATAAGCTGGGTTTTGTAGATAGAGTTTATTTAATTTCACTACCGCTTTTAATATTTCGTTTGTTTGAGCATCGGTTGTCGTATCTGTTGTCCCAGCTGTCCCATCATCTTTGGTTGTTAATTGACAAATTATCTTGGCGTCATCACGATTATTGACTAACTTAAATTTAAAAGCCTTCGTATTATTCCACTGATGAATCGCACTTACCATTGCATTATGTAACTGCTCATCATCAATATCTATATAAACATTAGCTGTATTATTTTCAAAATGTGCTCCTCTGGTGCTATTTTGATCAGCTGTCATTTGTTCAGCATTAACGGATGTAGATTTAATTGAGGTAATATTTTTTTTATTAAGAATTGTCTGGAAATTTATTATCGCTTGCGAAATAACATTAGTTACCTGCGGCGTATCTAAAATACTCCGAACACCCGCAATTATTAACACTAAAATTATGATATTTATAATTGCTCTTAATAATTTTCTCAATCTCTACACCTACTTTCTTTAGTACATTTACTTATTCTACAATCTTTATTCCCGCCTGTAAATATAACCTTTTTTCCTTAAAATAAATTTAAAAGCGTATAATAAGAATTATAGGAGGGATTTATATGAAAAATATTGCTATTTTCTGTGGTGCTAATGTTGGAGATTCACCCATTTATCGTAAGGCTGCCATTGATTTGGCCCATTGGCTAGCACAGCATAATTATGGCTTAGTTTACGGAGGCGGAGCCGTTGGTTTAATGGGCGAAGTTGCTTTAACAGCGCTCAAACTTAAGGTTCCTGTAACAGGGATTATGCCTGAATTCTTAAAAAATCAAGAAATCAGTGCCGATAATCTAGATGCTTTTATCGTGACTAAGGATATGGACGAACGTAAGCAAAAAATGATGGCCCTCTCTAATGGTTGTATTGCCCTACCTGGAGGACCTGGGACCTTAGAAGAAATCTCTCAAGCTTATTCATGGGCCCGCGTTGATCAATACGATTGGCCCTGTGCTTTTTATAATGTAAATGGTTATTATGATTTACTAGAGCAATTCTTCGATAAAATGGTTGAAGAAGGATTTTTAACTAAATATGATCGACGTCATCTTTTCTTTTCTGATTCACTCGATGATATTTATGAATTTATGGAAAATTACGAAAAATTCTAAGTAAAGACCACTATTTTAAGTCGCCTCAAAATAGTGGTCTTTATTTATTGTTTATCAAATATTTCTTTCATTAAAGCTTGTTCTTCAGGCGCTAATTGGGCTAATACCCGTTCAAATTCTTTTGGATTAGTCTTTAAATTTCGCACAAATTCTTTAAACATGGGATCATTTTCCAAAACTGAAATCAAACTATCTTTATGCATATATTCTTGCCGTGAAAGATATAAGCCTTTCCCATTTTGAACAGAGTGTAAAAAGTATTTCATATCTTGTTCATTAAAGAAACCTACGCTATTAAAGTACATCGCTAAAGCACCAAGCGCTTCTCCAATCAACATAACATCTTTTTGATCTTCAAAGCCGATTTTCCGCGGATACCAAGAATTAATGAATGGTAATGGAGAGCCTAAATCATATGCCACTGTTTTTTTCATATATTTAGCCAAATATTCGTTTAAATAATCATCAATAAATCCAAGCATAATATCGATTTCTTCTTGATTGTACTCATTATCTTGAATTAAAAAGGCTTTAACCCCTTCGATAATTGCCTGATTGTATTCTTGAACTTCTTGTAATCTTTCAGCTTGTTTTAAATCAGAAACTTCATCAAATTGCGTGATTTGCTTCCATTTTGTTTCTAAAGTTTTTTTTGTTCCTTGACGCACTAAACGATATTCATCTTCAAAGTACTCTAACATAAGGGTTGCCGGATTAACACTACTTGCTTTTGTTTTAATTTGTTTTGTTGTCGCTAACATTAACCCTAAATCAACTTGAATATCTTCTTCATCCAAGCCTTCGAGTTCAATCATACGCAAATAATCATTTATCACCGCATCCATTTCTTCATCAAACTCATCAACAAAACTTACAGTTGTATTATCAAATTCAGTTCTAAACTTATTTAATTTATCTTCTGGAATATCTATTTGTGGTAACATCCAATAAAGCGTTTCAAAAAAGTTAAGAACAATGTCCGTCCCTGATAATTGTTGTATATTTTTTAAAACTACTGGAAATTTAGTTTGGTTATTAACCAACAGTAATCCTTGATTATTTGCTTGTGTGAATTTCTGTACACTCCATGAATTAGCTGGCGTCGCTTCTTTTATTTCACTTTTATTTGGGATATCTTTTAATAATGTTTTGGTTTTATCATTCACAAAAAAATTAACCATTTTTCTTGCCCCCTAGTTATGTTCACCCTAATTCTAAAAAAAATCGGTACCCTTTACAAGTACCGATTAAAAATTATTGTTTCATTAAGAAATTATAGAGCATACTTTCCTTTAAATCCTCAACATTTGCTCCAAGAGCTTTAGCTAAAGCAAATGAAAATGGTAATGCCGTAGCCGGTCCACGACTTGTGATGATTTTAGCAACTTCATCAACTACTACCATATCTTCTTTAAAGTTTCCTTTTGGATCGCCATGCTCTTCATTCATCCCTGGAAACATTGTATAATCATGTCCTTCTAATAAGCCATAACGTGCCAATGCCATCGGAGCAGCACACATCGCCGCATTCCATTGTCCTTTATTAGCTCTTTGTTGCATTAAATGCATCAATTTATCACTATCACGAAGATTAGTTGCTCCAGGTAAACCTCCTGGGAATGTTACTAAATCATAATCTAACAAATCATCATTTAATACTTTATCACAGGTAACTTGAATTCCATGCGAACCTGTAACTTCCTTGGAATCCAAACCAACCATATCACATTGAAAACCTGCGCGACGTAACACATCAACTTGGGTAAGGCCTTCAATTTCTTCAAAACCATTTGCTAAAACAACAGCAACTTTTTTTGTCATCTTACTTTTCCCCTTTCCGAATAAAGATTGCCCCTAAAACTCCAGCTGCAAGAGCAAGCGCAATAATCCCCATAGAAAAACTCCAACTATTAAAAGGATTTCCTTCAAAAATCGGGGTTGAAACGCGGTGCGCCGGAGTATTAATTCCATTTTTAGTATCGATTTTTCCTGGAATTTTGGCAGTAATATACTTCTTTTCTTTTGATTTTACTTCAACAGTAACTTGCTTTGATGACTCTTTTTTTTCATCATCATTAATTGTTTTAGTGACATATGTTTGCGGTGTTTTAACTATACTTGTTTCACTAGCAGTATCTGCTGTCGTTTTTGGATGTTCTTTGTTTTCACGTGAAACATCTTTTTTATTTTGTTTTTCTCCAACAATCGTTGATACGGTAGCCCCTTGTTTTTTAGGACTATCTGCAAAAACGGTTGTTGATAAACTTAACATTAGCGTTAATGTTAAGCCCAATTTTGCTAAGAAAAATAATTTGTTTTTCACCATCAACTTTTCTCCTTCGACGGTTTTTGTCTACTTATTCTAGTTCAATTTTAACTTTTTTCCCTAGCTTTCTCAATTGTTACCTTTTAAATTTATTAGTTATTTGAAGCGATTAGTTCCATTTTTCCATCTAATGTCCATGAATCAACTTGATTTGGCAAAATAAAATGCATCCCTTTTTTCAATGCATATTTTTTTCCATCTACAATTAGACTTCCGTTTCCATCAATAACTGAAACTAAGGTATATGGTGCTTGTTTTTTAAAGGTAGCTTGGCTATTATTTAACTTCCAACGGTATACACTAAAATACTTAGTTTCTACAAAGGTTGTAACTTCACATCCATCATGCATTGCTGTTTTTATTTTTAATTCAACATCTTGATGCGGAACATTAATCACATCAATTGATTCTTTAATGTGTAACTCTCTTTTCTTATGCGTTGTTTGATCGATGCGATCAAAATCATACAAACGATAAGTGGTATCACTACTTTGTTGTGTTTCCAATACCATAATTCCCTTACCTATTGCATGCACAGTTCCACTTGGAACATAAAGAAAGTCACCTTTTTTAACTGGAACTTTTCGTAATAATTTATCCCATTGCTTATTATCAATTAAACTTCGTAATTCTTCTTTTGTTTTGGCATTATGACCATAATACATCTCAGCTCCTGCATCAGCTTGTAAAACATACCAGCATTCTGTTTTCCCTAATTCATGCGCATATTTTTTAGCATAAACATCATCCGGATGAACTTGCACCGATAAATCTTCTTTAGCATCAAGGATCTTTGTTAATAAAGGAAACACATCCCCTGCTTGGTTCCCGAAATATTCACGATGGTTGTCCCATAACCAAGTTAAAGTCTTCCCTTCATATACTCCGTTTATAATCGTTGCTGGACCATTTTGATGCGCAGAAATTGCCCAACATTCACCTGTATGATCACTTGGAATGTCATACCCATATTCTTCTTTTAATTTAGTTCCACCCCAAATTTTTTCGTGAAATTGAGGTTTTAAAAATAATGGTTCACCCATAAAAATCAACTCTTTTCGTATATTTCAACAATGTAACCGCTATTATTATACCATATATTTTCCTATTTAATTCCAAATAAAAAGTACAAGCAAACTAGTACTTGTACTTTTATCTTTAATTTTATTTTTCAAGGCGGTAACTAAGGCTCACATTAAAAATTAGGGTAACAATTAAAAAAATTCCCAATATTTCTTGATTCATTGCGCCAAACTTCGAAACGAAACTTAACACTAAAAACGAACCGAACCATGTTTGAAAAAATTGTATCCCGATAATAATAGCTAATATGATCAATCCAATCACCACTATCCGTTTATTTTTAGAACTAATGGATTGCATTAAAGATCTAAATAATAAAGCTAAGGAAATTATCCATGCCCACCATAATCCGCGCATAGCTACTTCGCCTAAATGTTCAGACAAGTAATAAATAACATTACTTGGAACAATTAGCAATTTCATCAAGCCATGATTTGGGGATCCATTAATTGCTTGGTTCAATACTTCTTCATATGCGCTGATAAAAAATAGGAAGTAAACTAAAGTAAACACTAACGCTTTTACTTTAGCGCGCCAATATATAAGTTTATCTTCTGATTTTTTATTTCCTAATAATGCTAGGTAAATTAAGATTAATACAAGAAAAGTTGCTAAAGGGAAGCTTGGGAGAAATCCTGCAGCTAACGAAGCAAATTTATCTGGACTTTTACTTACAACAAGCAAAAAAATTATTAACTTAAATAATAGTAATCCTCCAAGGATTTTCACTGTAAAATCATAGTATTCATAAATTAATTCATTTTTTATCTTCTTTTCCATTCCTATCTCCCCCTATCTTTTTTCTTATTGTATCACAAAAAAGACCAAGGATTTTTCCTTAGTCTTCAATCTTACTTATTCAGCATTTTTTACACTAGCTTCAATTTCTTTAACTAATGCTTCATCGCTTAATCCTGTAGTTTCTTTAATTACATCTGTTAAAGCTTCATCTTTTAACATCTTTTGTAATTTTTGACTTTCTTCATCTGCTGGTTCATCAAAGTGGTAAATCTTACCTACAGTTTCCATTAAAGTTGTATAACTTAAGTTACGTTCCTTCAATTCACGAATTGGACAGATGAAACGTTCATCATAACCTAATTTACGGATTGGAGTCCGACCAACACGCGCAATATCATCTGAGATATATGGATTTTCAAAACGACTTACAATCTTCTTGTGATAATCAACTAATTCTTGTTCTTCAAAGTCCCACTTAGACAATAGTAATGAACGAATTTCAGCTAATGTTTTTTCAAGTTGTGAAATTACTTTTTCATCTTTCACGGCTTCACCGATTGTATTGTATCCTAATGCTTTACCAGTATAAGCTACTGTAGCGTGACCAGTATTAACTGAGAATAACTTACGTTCAATATATGGTTGTAAATCACTTGCATAGTGGACTGTTTCTAATTTTAAAGATGGGTTCTTCATTTGACTTTCATCAACAACCCATTCTTTGAATTCTTCAACTGAGACTAATAATGGATCATCATGCTTTTGAAGAGGAACAATTCTATCTACTGCCGCATTTGGAAAACCAATATATTCATCAGCAAATTCCTTCGTTTCTTCATCTAAGTGACTATAAACTTCTTCTTTAAGATGTTGTGAGCCACCAATCATGTTTTCACATGCAATGACATCTAACTTTTCTTTATTGCTTGCATCTTTTCTGGCCTTAATTCCATCCGCAATTAATGGTGCAATAAATTTTAAAATCTTAGGTCCAATAGCAGTTGTAACTAGGTTCGTATCTTTAATGGCATCAACAACTTTTTTAGGATCTTTACCATTATTAATCCCATCAACATTTTCTACATGAATTTTCTTTTGTCCTGGTGCTGCTAATTCAATATCATATTCATGGCGTTCATTTAAAGCATCGATAATCGTTTCATTTACATCAACAAAATCAATGCTAAAACCATTTGCGGCTAATGTTTCTCCAATAAATCCTCTACCAATGTTACCTGCTCCAAAATGTACTGCTCTCATTATTTTCCAACTTCTTTCAATAGATTTATTACTTCATTTGGTGTTTGTGCATCTGCTAATTTAGCGACATTTGATACATCACTACAGAAGAGTGCAATTTGTGATAATAATTGTAGGTGTTCGTTATTTAACCCTGCGATTCCAAAAACAACCGTTACTAATTGTTCGGTATCGTCATCATCAGCGCTAAAATCAACTCCCATTGGAATTTGAACAACTGAAATCCCGGTCTTTTTAATGAACTTCTTGCCTTCATCTGTCCCATGAGGAATTGCAATGAAGTTGCCCATATAAGTTGAGACATCGTTATTTCTTGCAATCATGGATTCGATATATTCAGGTCCCACGCAACCATTGTCAACTAAAAGTTGTCCGGCCATTCGAATAGCTTGTTCTTTTGTTGCCACGTCTTGGTTTAACTTAATCATATTTGCTTGTAGTTCCATTTATCTCATCCCCTTATTTAAGTTTTGATACAACTTCTTGTAACTTTTCATCCTTCAATAAATCTTTAACCACAACAACTTGAATGTTTGAGTAACGCACTGCTAAGTTCTTAGCGGCTGCTGGCGTCACAATTACTAAGTTTTCTTTGTTATCATCAAAGTCGCTAATCTTAACTGCTTTAACTGGAGTTGTCTTATTTGCTTTATTCATTAATTCTTTAAATAAGCTTGTTGCCATTGTAGCTGTTCCCATGTGTTGATCATGGCGGATAAAGTTAACTGTCTTTACTTCTGCAAAATCTACATGATCGATATTTGGTGTTTGTGCTTTTGGAGTTGCTTTAGTTACAGCTGCATTACCTGTTACTTGAGTTACAGCTTTTAAGTTAGCAACAATTTCATCATATTTAGGACTGCTCAAGAAGTTATCTACCGCAACGTGCATTGCGTTTGGTGTTCTTTGAGCAGCACGTTCAGCTAATTCAGCTTGAGTAACCACTAATAATCCTTGTTCATCTTGTAATCTATTAACCGCAGTATTTGTAACTGATAAGTCTTTAAATCCTGCTTTTCTTACTTTGTCACGTAATAAAGAAGCACCCATCGCTGATGATCCCATTCCAGCGTCACAAGCAAAGATAATCTTTTTAACACTTGCGTATGATTCAACTGAATTTTCAGCTGCTTGTGATGTTGGCATTTCTTTACTTAGTGTTTGACCTTTTGATTCAGCTTTCATTGCTTGCATTTGAGCTTGTTTTGCTTCAAGATCTGAATCATCTGGTGTTGATTTATCAGCCTTTAAAATTACTGAAGCAATTAAGAAAGATACAATGCAAGCTACTACTACCCCAGCAATAACTCCAAAATATGCTCCTTTTGCTGTCATCAATAAAATTGCAATGATTGAACCAGGTGAAGCTGCTGCTTTAAGACCGGCACCAAAAATTTGGAATGTAAATGTTCCTGAAACCCCACCAGCAATTGCTGCTAAAATCAATGATGGCTTCATCAAAATGTATGGGAAGTAGATTTCATGAATCCCACCAAAGAATTGAATAATTGCAGCACCTGGAGCTGAGCCTTTAGCACTACCTTTACCAAATAACATGAAGGCTAAAAGAATTCCTAAACCAGGACCAGGATTTGATTCAAGTAAGAATAACACTGACTTTCCTGTTTGAGCTGTTTGTTGAATTCCTAAAGGAACCAAAATTCCGTTTCCGATCGCATTATTTAAGAATAATACTTTAGCTGGTTCAATGAAGATGTTAGCTAATGGCAACATATGAATTGAGATGATAAAATCAACACCCTTACTCATCAAGTTGCTACCACCAACAACTAATGGATTAACAATGTATGTTCCTAAAATGGCTAACAACATCCCTAAAATCCCACTAGAGAAGTTGTTATAAATCATTTCAAAACCTGATTTAATTTTTTCTTGGAATAATTGATCGAATTTCTTAATAGCATATCCACCAAGAGGACCCATAATCATTGCGCCTAAAAACATTGGAATCTTCGCCCCAACGATTACCCCCATTGTTGAAATCGCCCCAACAACAGCGCCTCGTTCATCGTAAACCATTCGTCCACCAACATAACCAATTAATAATGGCAATAAGTAGTGAAGCATAGGGTCGATTAATTTAGCGATTTGCGCATTTGGAAACCATCCTTGCGCCATAAAAATCGCTGTAATTAAACCCCAAGCAATTATCGCTGCAATATTTGGCATAACCATACTTGAAAGTGCTGTTCCTAATTTTTGAACACGCGCTTTTAGTGATGTTTTCTTTTGTGTATCTTGCATGATTGCTCCTCCTTTAAAGTATTTCTTAATCTTTTCTACATTTTAATGATAACGCTTACAAAATATCGTAGCAATCATTTCCAAATTGAACTTTGGCACTTTAGTGAGTGTCAGAATTATTAATTTGGATTTTAAACACAAAAAAAGAAGCTAGAAAATCTAGCTTCTTTTACGATTTTAATTATTCTACTGTAACACTCTTAGCTAAGTTACGTGGCTTATCAACATCGTATCCTCGTTGTAATGAGGCATAGTATGCTAATAATTGAGTTGGCACAATTGATAATAATGGTGATAATAATGGATTTACATCTGGTAATACCACTTGGTCACCTTCTTGGGCTACGCCACGGCTTGAAATAATCATGACATTTGCACCACGTGCTAATACTTCTTGAGTATTTGAACGTGTGTGTGTTGCTGTCTTAGGATTTGTAATTACAGCAATTACCGGAGTTCCTTCTTCAATTAAAGCGATTGTACCGTGCTTTAATTCACCTGAAGCAAAACCTTCAGTTTGAATGTATGATACTTCTTTTAACTTCAAGGCAGCTTCTTGAGCAACTGCATAATCAATTCCACGACCTAAGTAAAATGCATTACGAGTTGTTTCTAACATTTCCTTAGCAACTTTTTCTACAGTTCCTTTTTCATCAACTAATTCTTGCATTCCGTTAGCAACCTTAGTCAATTCAGCAGCTAAATCAAATTCTTTAACTGCTTGTAATCCTTTAGCTTCGCCGTATGCCTTAACTAAAATAGCTAAGACAGCAATTTGAGCTGTATATGCCTTAGTTGAAGCAACCGCAATTTCTGGACCAGCGTGAAGTAATAATGTGTATGTTGCTTCACGATCTAATGTTGATGCCTTAACGTTTGTAATTGTTAAACTTGGATAACCTTGAGCATTAACTTGTGTAAGTACTTGACGACTATCTGCAGTTTCTCCACTTTGAGTTAAGAAAATAAAGAATGGTTTTTCTGATAACAATGGTGGATTGTAAGCAAATTCTGAAGCAACGTGAACTTCAGTTGGAATCTTAGCTAATTTTTCAAATAATTCTTTACCTACTAAACCAGCATGGTAACTTGTACCAGCTGCAACCACATATAAGCGATCTGCTTGTGATAATGCATTTAATAAATCAGCATCAATCTTAATTGAACCATCTTCATTGAAGTATTCTTGAACTAATGTACGCATTACACCAGGTTGTTCGTCGATTTCTTTAAGCATGTAGTATGGGTATGCACCTTTTTGTGCAGCTGAAGCATCTGTATCAACATGGAATGGTTCACGTGAAACTTCTGTCCCATCCATTTTTTGAATCTTAACTGAATCAGGCTTAACGATTACGATTTCACCGTCAACTAATTCGATAAAGTCATGAGTTTGGTTTAACATTGCTATTGCATCTGAACATACAACGTTAAAGCCATCAGCAACCCCGATTAATAATGGACTCTTATTCTTAGCTACATATAATGTATCAGCATCATTTTTATCCATTAATAAGAATGAATATGATGATGTTTCATCAACTAAACCGATAACTTTCTTGAAAGCATCTAGTGTTGATAAACCTTCATCGGAAAATTTACCAATAAGTTGGACAATAACTTCTGTATCAGTTGAACTTACTAACTTTACATCTGATAAGTATTCTTCTTTTAATTGAGCAAAGTTACCAATAACCCCATTGTGAACTAAGAAGAAACGACCATTAGCTGATACGTGAGGGTGGGCGTTTACTTTACTTGGAACCCCGTGAGTTGCCCAACGAGTATGACCAATCCCTGTTGATCCTTTAACGTCTGCGCTAACTTCAGCACGTAAATCAGCAATACGACCTTTTTCTTTAACTAAAAAGTCGTTACCTGCTTGATCATTTACATAAATCCCTGCTGAATCATAACCCCGATATTCTAATTGTTGTAAACCATCTAACAAAATATTTGTTGCGTCACTATTTCCTGTAACACCTACGATACCACACATGTGCATCTACCTCTCAAATCTTAAATTTTTTCATTTTCTAAATTGGTATAGACCTTAACAAGAAATTTTCTAATACGAAAACCCTTATAAATTAAGGTACATTCAAAATATACTCTATTAAAAACAACTTGTCAACTAGGCCAATTTTCAAATTGGTATACCTACTTTTATTTCTTGTAAAAATCTCTTTGAAATAACATCTTGAATTTGTTGTTTGCTACCTTTTTCAAATAAAGATAAGCTTTGATCACTCATAATAATCATACTACTAATTAACCCCATTACTTTTTGTTCTACTTCAGATAAATTTTTAGGCCCTAGCATAACTAATATCCGTGTGACTTCAATTTCATTTTGATCCATTGCTTTGAGTCTAATGGGGCAAGACAAATCAATCACCGTAAAATAACATCGTTTAATTTCTTGGCTACTTGTATGTAATAGCGCTATTGAACTATCTGGAATTCCAATCGGTGCTAAGGATATTCTCCGTTTTAAATTTTGAGCGACTTCAGTCCGATTGCGAATAATTGATGTCGTTACCATCAAGACAATTTCATCGACAACTTCATCAATCAAAGTTGTTTTATTATTTAATCGCTTAACTTCAATTCCATTTACTAAATCTGAACAAAATAGCGAACTAATCGCGATTTCATTTAATCCTTGAATTGGATCATGATTAATAATTTTCTCAACATTTTCCTTTGAAACTGCAATATTTTCTTGCATTTTTCTTTGCGATTTTTCTAAATAATCTTTAATACGTCCTAATTCTTCATCTAATAATAGTGGACTTACAATTTGATACTTTCTAGGAAATCCGGGTAACTTAATTGTCGAAAGCACCATATCATATTGACTTAAATCAAGTTTTCTTACCTCTGACACGTTGCTGACTTTAATATTACTAATATTAGGAATTTCTTTTTGAATACGACTAGCTAGAATTGAAGATGTCCCAATTCCGTTTTCACAAATAATCAAGAAACTAACTTTAACTTGGTAACGCCGATTCTTTAATTCGTTAGCGAAATATAGAAGTAATAGTTGTAATTCCGAGATTGGTAAAGTATTGGTTGGAAAATTATCTTGCCATGATTGAGAGATGCTAGCAAATAATTTAGGATACTGTTCACTTACTCGCGTTAATGTTTCAATTGGTGAATTAGGTAATTGGTTAACTTTCTTTTTGATTATTCCTCCAATATGTTTGGTTACCTTTTGGAAAAAAACCGGATTTCTTTGAAAATCCCATCTAATATCATTAGAAACTTGTTGAATAAACTGCTTAATCTTAATTGATAACAGTAATTCTTGATCATCATCATAAAAAACAGGCGAAGCTTCTTGGTCACAACTTTCAACATACTTAGCTAAAAATAAGACTTCTTGGCGCAAGACTTGTAATGGATACTTCTTTTCATAATTTGTCAAAAATTCATAGACTAAACCTTGATATTTTAAAGTTTTATCATCAATCTTGGCATCAGCTTTTATAACCTGTCCTTGTTGCATACGCATCAAACAAATCGCAAACATTAAAATTAGCTGCATTAATTGATGATCTGAGGCTAAGCTAATTTCTTGTAAAATACTTTTTTTTAAATCAATCTTAATTTCTTGAAGTAATTCACGTTCAATTAAGTTCAAAAAGTATTCTTGTTCATACTGGTTATTTTCAATGTAATTAAAGAAACGATATTCATTAATTTCATTTAACAAAATGCCACATAAAACTTGTCTTCTTGTGATTTCTGTTCCTTTAACATAAACCCCCACGCCGCGTTTTTTTATGAGCGTAATTCCATATTCACTAATTGCTTTTCCAACATCACGTAAATCATTTTGAATCGTTGCTTCACTAACATGCAATTCTAAGGCTAATGCAATAATTTTTTGTGGTTCATCATTAAATAAAAGTTTAATTGCTAAAGCATTTTGACGCTTTGAAACTGACATTTCATTGCGGGGATTATCTTCGCCAAGGTCATCTTTTAATTCATTGAGATCTTCTGTTTGTCCTTGAATTTGGTACTTTCCTTCGATGGTTACAATCGCTAACCCGCGCTTTTGAAGTGGTTTTTTTAATTCTTTAAATTCACGATAAATTGTCCGGCGACTAACTTTAATCCGTTCTTCAATCTGTTTAATTCCAATTCCTCCTTGCGCTTTTTGAAGGAGAATTAAAAGATTTTTTTGACGTTCAGTTAAAATCAACATATAACCACCTACTTTTTTACTATTTACTAAAATGAGTATATCACTCAAATGTTTACGCTTACAATAAACAGTAATTAAAAAGACAAGATATTTTCTCTTGTCTTTTCAAATTATTCTTCTATATAATCATCAACAATCAAGGCTTCGATTTGTAAGATTTCATTATACAAACCCACCTTCGATTATCATTCCCATTGCTATACTAATATAATTAACTGAAATTTTACTGAAAATTTGTTCTAAAGTAATACTAAGCGCTACACTTAAAGCCATTAACAAAACTATTATTAATAATTGCATCTTCTTTCTCACTTTCTTAGATAATTTTCATCAATTTTATTTTATTAAAATACTATCTATAAGTCTAGAATCATGCTCTTACTTTAAATAGTATTTGAACTCATTCTTTAAAAAGATTAAAATATCATTAATATGATTCTCATTTATTAAGGAGATTTTCTCATGAAAGTAATTAAATTTGGTGGAAGCTCACTTTCTGATGGGGCTTCCTTCACAAATGCAATTAACATTATTACATCAGATCCTGAGCGTCGTGTGGTGGTAACTTCAGCACCAGGTAAACGTTATTCAGATGATATTAAAGTTACTGATTTACTTATTAAATATGCTGAAATGACAATGGCTAAAAAAGATACTACCGAAATTGTAACTATCATCTTTAATCGTTATAAAGAAATTGGTAATTTCTTTGGGATTGCTGATGAAGAACTTTTTGTAATTCGTGATATCTTAATCGACTTAGCTAATACAGATTATCCAAACAACGATTATCTTATGGCTGCATTTAAAGCCCATGGCGAACGCTTGAATGCGCGTTTAATGGCAAAAATTTTACAAGCTAAAGGCTTTAACGCTCGCTTCGTTGACCCATTGGAAGTTGGTCTTTATGTTACTGGAACTCCCAATAATGCTTCGGTTGTCCCTGCTGCTTATCGCGCATTACGTCGCTTTGAATTCAGCGATGATGAAATTATTATCTTTCCTGGTTTCTTTGGGGTTACTTTAACTAAAAATATCGCGACTTTCGCCCGTGGTGGCTCTGACATTACTGGAGCTATTTTAGCGCGTGCGTTTAGAGCCGATATATATGAAAACTTCACTGATGTCGATGCGATTTACTCAGCTAACCCTGCTTTAGTTGATAATCCATACGCTATCAAGAAGATGACCTACCGTGAAATGCGTGAATTATCATACGCTGGTTTTTCTGTTTTCCATGACGAAGCTTTAATTCCAGCAATCGGTGGGAACATTCCAATTAACGTTCGCAACACTAATAATCCAGATGCACCTGGTACTTTGATTGTTCCAGAAAATGGTTTTGAACCAGAAACAACTCTAACTGGGATTGCCAGCAGTAAAAACTTTGGTGCCCTTTACCTCCATAAGTATCTTTTAAATAAAGAAACTGGGGTTACGTTTAGAATTCTTGAAATCCTAAATGACTTAGGAATTTCATACGAACACATGCCATCTGGAATTGATGACATTACAATTATTTTCGATAAGCAATTCTTAACCGAAGAAATTGTCGATGAACTTTGTACGCGTATTCAAAAAGAAATCGAACCCGATCGTCTAGAATGGATTAGAAACTACGCAATCATCATGATGGTTGGTGAAGGTTTAGCTAAACGTGTTGGAATTATCGCCCCAGCCTTACAATCACTTTATGATAAAGGAATTGATATCCAAATGGTCAACCAAGGAGCTTCCCGAATTTCATTCATGTTAGGAACTAAACGTGAGGATGTAGATGCCGCTGTTAAAGCAATCTACGACCGTTTCTTTAATCAAGAAATTTAAAATCTACTAATGCATAACAAAAGGGACTGGAATTTTTCCAGTCCCTTTTTTAGTTTACGTCAGCTTGTTTAGAATTGATTCTTCAATAATTCTCTAATTTCTTCTAGGCGTGGTTGACGTGGGTTAGCAGTTGTACATTGATCTTGGTATACACGTTCAACCATCTTATCTAATGCCCCATCAAATTGTTCTTTAGTTACGCCATTAGCTGAAAGTTTTGGTGTTACTTCTAAGGCTGTCATCAAATCATTAATCTTCTTGCATAATGCATCAACTAATTCTTCATCTGTGCTACCTTTCAAACCAAGGTTTCTAGCAATATCTGCATAATCTTTTTGTGCACGGTAAACTTCGTAACGTGGGAATGGTGTTCTCTTAACCGCACCTGATACACCATTAAACTTAATTACTTCTTGCATTGCAATTGAAATTGCCAAACCGTGTGGTAATCCAAATTCCCCACCTGTCTTGTGAGCAATTGAGTGGTTAATTCCTAAGAATGCATTAGCAAATGACATTCCGGCTAAGGTTGCAGCATAGTGCATATTTTCTCTTGCTTGTTCACCACGTAAAGTTGGATTCTTTGGATCGAACTTGTATGATTCTTCTAAGTTTTCAAAGACTAAACGAATTGCTTCCATCGCCCATGGACGTGTAAAGTTTGAAGCCATAACTGAAACATATGATTCTAAGGCATGTGATAAACTATCTAATCCTGAAAGAGCTACCGTTCTCTTTGGAACCGTCATTACAAATTCAGGATCTACAATGGCTACTTGCGGTGTCAATTCATAATCAGTTAATGGGTACTTAACGTGAGTCTTATCATCTGTAATAACAGCATATGGTGTTACTTCTGAACCTGTACCTGAAGTTGTTGGAATCGCAAATAATTTAGTTTGCGTTGCATGGTGGAACTTCACAATCCGCTTTCTGATATCAACGAATTTTTGTTGTAATCTAGTAAAGAGTTCGCTAACTTTTTCATAACTATCTAAGAAGCCTGCTTCTTGGTCTAATGAATATTCATAGATGTAACGAGCAATCTTAGATGCATCTAATGCTGAACCCCCACCAATTGCAATGACTGTATCTGGTTGGAATTGTGCCATTTGCTTGGCGATTTCAATTGTTTGACCTAAAGTTGGATCGGGTCTTACAGTTCCATAAATTGCAGTTTCAACTTTTTCATCACGAACAGCTAATTGGTCATACACTTTGTCAACAAAACCAAATTTAACCATTCCTGGATCCGCTACAATAAAGGCACGCTTAATGTCTTCGGTATCATCTTGAAGATATGTGATGGCATTTTTTTCATAGTAAATCTTTTCTGGAAGGCGTACCCATTGAGGACGGTTACGTCTTTTAGCAACAGTCTTAATATTTAATAAATCTGAAGTTGATAAGTTATGTGACAATGAATTCTTCCCCCATGAACCTGTTCCAAGAGTTAAGCTTGCACGTAAAGCATCTGTGTACAAATCACCGATACCCCCGATTGAGTCAGGTTGGTTAACGAGGATACGTGCAGCTTTTGTACGTTCACCAAATTCTTTTACAAATGGATCTGCTTGAGAACCAATTTGAATTGCAGCATTGTGACCTGCACCTTGGTAATCCAATAACTTGCCTACAATTTCAATGGCATTTTCGCGATCCTTTGCTTTATAAACTGATAATAATGGAGATAATTTTTCAGATGAAAGTTTTTCACCGATATTTTTTTCATCTAATTCAAATAACATAACGTCTTTATCTTCAGGTAAATCAACTCCTGCTTGTTGGGCAATCCAACGAGCTGACTTCCCTGCGACTGGGCCATTTACCCCATGACGGTCGTTGAAAACAAAATCTTCAAGTTTCTTATAATCTTTCTTAGGTACGAGATATGCCCCTTTAGCTTGCATTTTTTCAAGCCATTCATCATAAACTGGAGCTTCAACAACCGCTGAATTTTCAGTCGCACAAATCATCCCGTTATCAAAACGCTTTGAAAGAAGTAAATCTTCAACGGCACGATCTAAATGAGCTGTGTGATCAATAAAGATAGCCCCATTACCAGCACCTACACCCATTGATGGATTTCCTGAAGTTAAGGCTGCATGAACCATTCCAGGACCACCAGTAGCTAAAATTGATGCGATATCTGGATTTTGAATTAAAGCAGTTGTATTTTCCAAACTTGGCTTTTCAATCCATTGAATAATGTTTTCTGGAGCACCAGCTTTAACCGCTGCTTCATAGACAATTTTAGCAGCATGAACTGAACAGTTTTGTGCTTGTGGGTGGAATGCAAAGACAAGCGCATTTCTTGTCTTTAATGCAAGTAATGATTTAAACATCGCTGTTGAAGTTGGATTAGTTGTAGGAACAATTCCAGCAAGAACTCCAAGTGGAGCAGCAATCTTAACTTCACCTTTCACCTTATCTTCTTCGATAACACCAACAGTCTTATCGTTTTTGATAGTGTTGTAAATATTTTCAGTTGCAAAACGATTCTTAGTATCTTTATCTTCAACAACACCACGTTTAGTTTCTGCAACTGCTTCTTTGGCTAAGGTCATTGCAGCTTCTGAACCAGCTAAAGCTGCTTGTGCAACGATCTTGTCAACTTGTTCTTGGCTGAAAGTTGAAAATTCTCTTTCTGCTTCCAACGCCTTTTGAACTAAGCCGCTTGTATACTTCTTAGCAGCTTCCATTTTTTCGTTAACATCTTTTTGATCTTTACTCATAAGTCAATCCTCCCTGAGGCCAATTTCATTGTGAATTAATTCACATTTTTTACACCACTAATATAGCACTATAATTTTATAATTACAATATATTTAGTGATTTTTTTCACATAATTTAAAAATATTTGCTTCAAACCGTTCTAAACGCAACATTTAAAGACACAAAAAAAACTGGAGAAATAATTTCTCCAGTTTTAATTTCTATTCTTCTTCTAATACTTGAACATTTACTTTTCCTTGAACACGTTTAAATGCGTATACTCCAAGGCCTAAGGCTAAACCAACTAATGCCGGTACTAACCATGATAATCCCATGCTTGCAAATGGTAAGTAGTGTAATCTAAAGGCTGCAACTGCTTTACCAAAAGCACTTTGGCTTACAACAGCTGGGAAAGCTACTACCATATCAAAGAATGCAGGTACTACTGTGAATAATACTACGCCAAAGTAAACTGCGCTATCTTTGTGGAAGAGTGGTGAAAATACTGATAATAAGATCAATACCATTGATAATGGATATAAGAACATTAACATTGGAGTTGACCAAGCGATGATTTGTTGCAATCCGAAATTAGCTGTTAAAAATGATGCTAAACATGAAAATGCTAACCATGTGTGGTAACTAACTTTTGGAAAATGTTCGTGGAAATCTTGTGCAAATGCGGCAACTAAACCAACTGCTGTTGTTAAACATGTAAGTGTTAATAATGTTGCAAGTAATGCTTGACCAAATACACCAGCGTAAGCATTAACTAATTGTGAAAAGGCAACACCACCATCAGCAGAAACTTTGAATTTACC
Source organism: Ligilactobacillus hayakitensis DSM 18933 = JCM 14209 (assembly GCF_000615845.1). GTDB lineage: Bacteria > Bacillota > Bacilli > Lactobacillales > Lactobacillaceae > Ligilactobacillus > Ligilactobacillus hayakitensis. The sequence continues at coordinate 44,266 of NZ_BAML01000007.1, read as the reverse complement.
TAATGACATTGCACCTACAACGATTAGTAGTAAATAGATTAATGCAACAGCTGCCATTGAAAGTACCCCTGCTTTAGCAGTTACTTTAGCAACACTACTTTCTTTCTTTTGTCCCATTGAACGAACAGCACTAACAACTGTAACCCCAAAAGCTAAACCAGCTAAGGCATCCATTGTGTTATACCCTTCTAAAAATCCATTCGTAAATGCACCGTGAAGATATTCTTTAGTTGAAGCTACTTCAGCAGGATTTCCTAATGGGTTTAAAAATGCAACGACAAATACTAAGAATAATAAGACTAAGAAAACAGGGTTTAATAATTTACCTAAATTTGAAACGATTTTATTTTCCTTGTATGAAAGCAAAAATGCTAACAAGAAGAATACAGCTGAAAATCCAAATAATGCTAAATGTTGGAACTTTTCAGGAAGAAGTGGTGCAAATCCAACTGCAAATGAAACTGTCGCAGTTCTTGGTGTTCCAAATAATGGCCCGATAGTTGCATGGATAAGTACCATGAATGCGAGCGCAAAGCCAGATCCAAGTGGTAACCCTACATCATATACCCCTTTTGATCGTGTCACTGCAATTGCGAGCACTGAAAGCAATGGAAGTAATACCCCGGTTACTAAAAAACCAAGTGATGCTGGTAACCAGTTATGACCAGCTAATTGACCTAAGTGTAGCGGGAAAATCAAGTTCCCAGCCCCAAAGAATAGGGCAAACAGCATTGAACTGACGACAAAATAATCTTTTTTAGTTAATTTTCTTTCTTGCATAATTATAGTCCTCTTTAATTCTCAAAATTTTATTAAAAGATCACAATCGTTTTTCTTTTCTAGAACAAGAAAAACAAAAAGCGCCCTTAAGTCGACTGCTCGACTCAAGGACGCTTTAAGCGTGGTACCACCCTGTTTTCATAAATGTATCGCTACATTTACCTTTCACGTACGGCCTACGTCTAGGCGATACGCTAACACGATAATGGGTGTACCCAATGTACTTTACTTTCAAAAATGATTTCAGTACAACACTTGGAAGTGATTTTCATCTAACCATCATCTTACTCCCTTCCACCAACCGGAGCTCGCTGAAAGACTGCTTAGACTACTCTTCTTCCTCATTGCGTTCTTTTATATTAAATATCTATGATTTGTATATTAAATCAATTATGAGAAACTGTCAACACTTTTTAATCTTTTTTTAATTTTTCTTATTTTTATCTCAAAATATCAATCAAATTCTTATTAGCTGCTTGCTTAGCGGGTAAGATTCCAAAGATAATCCCAATAAGCGTAGACACTCCGAATGCGAGTACAAAAGCATTCATCGAGATATGCGCCTTAATATGAACGCCGTTACCAACTTGTGAGGAAAGTAATGGCGCAATTAAATGCGCTAAGCCAGCTCCACTAATAAATCCAATTAATCCACCAATTACCGTTAAGCTAACTGCTTCTAATAAAAATTGGGTCATAATATTTTGGGGAGTAGCTCCGACTGCAAGGCGAATTCCGATTTCTTGGGTTCTTTCAGAAACAGAAATATACATCATATTCATAACCCCAATTCCGGCGATAAATAGCGAAATTCCCGCAACAAATGAAATTAACGCTGTAATGATATTGATAACCGTTGAAAATTGTTTAAGGGCTTTTTCGGTATCATAGTATTGATAAACCCCTTGATTTTTAGCCGTTCCATTCTTTTTAAGGTACTTTTCAATCTTTTTGGATACCTTACTTGGATTAGCGTTCGTTAAAATTTTCATATTAATTACATCACCAGTTTTCTTACTTTCGGCAGTGTAATATCCTTTTTTCGGAACTAAAATATCAGCACTATACTTATTTACATCCCCTAAATTCGTATACATTCCATGATTTTTATATACTCCAACAACAGTATATGTTTTATCTTCGATATTAACCGTTGTCCCTAAAGCATTTTGAATCGTACCGTAATTTTTCTTAGCGATGCTTTCTTTGATCAAAGCAACTTTATTTGCCGCATCTAATTGGCTTTGTGAGAGATTCTTTCCCGCAATTACTTTCATCTCGGAAGTTGCCTTCTTGAGTAAAGTCACACTATAAGTTCCATCATTCAACCCTACAGACCCATGAGTTGTAATATTATGACTAACATGATAAATTTTAATTTTTCTAACTTCGGGGAATTTTTGTTGAATATTTGTCAAATCATCGGCGGTAAATCCATGCGTGGCCGAACTAATATCATCAGGGGTATAATCAATTTCCGTTGTTTGCGTCTTTTTAGTCGCATTGTTCCCTAGATTCTTCCGCATTGTTTGACTAACACCATCACCAATCCCAAGAATCGTGATAACTGCCGCAATCCCAATCGCAATCCCTAAAATGGTAAGAAAACTCCGCTTTTTATTCGTACTAATTGCTTGGAAGGCACTTTTTATTAATTCTGATACTAACATTAGATATCCCTCCTTGTATCGTTAACAACACGACCATCGATAATTTCAATGACACGTTGACATTCTTTAGCAATTCTTGGATCATGAGTAACCATAATTATGGTTGTCCCGTTTTCCTTGTTTAAGCGTTTAAATAAATCCATAATTTCTTGACTGGTCTTTGTATCCAAGGCCCCGGTAGGTTCATCAGCGATTAAGAACTTGGGATTTGTCGCAATTGCCCGTGCAATTGAAACTCGTTGTTGTTGTCCCCCAGACATGTTTTTTGGCAGTTGCTTTTCATATCCGGATAACCCTACCATTTCAAGAAGTTCACTAATTCGTTGCTTGACTTCACTTCGGCTTTTTCCCGCATAAAGCAAAGGTAATGCAACATTTTCTGCAACCGAAAGCTCCCGTAATAACTTAAAATTTTGAAATACAAATCCTACATTTTGGTTTCGTAACTTAGAGTATTGCTTACGACTTAAATTGTGAATTTCTAAATCTTTAAATTGATATTCTCCTTCAAATTCACTATCTAAAAAACCGATAATATTAATCAGTGTTGACTTTCCTGACCCGGATTCACCAATGATTGCGACTAATTCGCCGTCTTCAATCTTAAAACTAATATCATGTAATACATGCGTTAAGTTCGTTCCTGAACGGTAACTCTTATTGATTTTGTTCACTTCAATTAACTTAGTCAATACGATCACCACTCTTTAGATGCTTATCTGGATTAATAACCACTTTTTGACCTTCATTTAAGCCACTTTGAATGACGAATTGCCCATTATTAGCGTAGCCTTCAACCTTTTGTTTATGGGCTTTACCATGTTTTACAAGGTAAACCGTCTTATTTTTAACAGCCGTTGAAGGAATCACCACTCCATCTTGTTGCACCTTGATTTTAACCGTTTGCCCATTCATGAAATTATCCATATTAACATCAGCTGTCATCTTATACTTGGTGTTGTTCTTACTGTTCTTTTCTGTCATTGGGTATTGCGCTAATGATTTAACCGTCGTCGTATCCTCTTTATGGGTCGCTAAAGCTTCGACCTTAATTTCTTTACCGACTGGAACTTTAGCGTAATCATATTCTGAAATTCCTGTTGTAACTTGTAAATCATTGGAATATACAGTAATCACAGGATGATCTTGCTTTGAGTCATCAATATCAACAACCCCTGCAAATGGCGCTGTTACCGTCTTATACTCATTTGATTCATCGCCTTTATTATAAACACTTACAAGAGCTTGTCCTGGGTAAACATACTCACCTGACGTTACCGAAATCCATTGTACTTTTCCTTCAGGAATATCAAGAACTTGCATTCTTTGGGCTTGGATTGAACCCGTGGTTGAAAATGAGCTCATATGACTAACTTTTTTAATTGTATAATTTGGTTTATTATCTTTTTGATCATTTTTATTATTTACTACTCTTAAAGCTCCAAATAAAACAACGATCCCAACCGCTGTATAGATAACTTTTTTCTTGGTTAATTTAGGAAATTTCATTTTATTTTCCCCCTATATATAAATGTTAATTAATTATAACATTTTAAAAATTCTTTTAATATATTCATAATTAAACGTCCATTTTTCTTTAATTATCGTTATATTTTTACTATTAAAACCCATTTTAGTATTTCTAATTTAAATTGTTATTATTTTTTATTCTATAATTCATACTAAATATTATCTTCATGAAAGGGGGACATTTATATGTCATACGTAGGAAAACGTGTTTTGAAATTTGCTCTACGAACAGCCGCTGAATACGCTGGTTGGGAATTAGGCAGAAGATGGTAAAGGAGAGTAATATGTTATCTGTTGTAAAATTATTAGGAAAAGGATTCATTGAAGGTAGCGTCGCTTATCTTTTTGATAGAGCTACCCGTCGTTAAAAAATTAAAAGGAGGAAAAGAATGTTTTCATCATTTGTAAGAGGATACGTTGCAAGAAAAGCTTATAATTTTTATAAACGTACTTTTAAATAATTTATAACAAAAATAGAGAGATTAGAAAAAAGTCTTGAAATTAAAAACCCTTAAGAAATTACGTTTTTTAAACGTTGATTCCTTAAGGGTTTTATTATTACTTTTTTCCAGTCTCCTCTTCTTTTATTTTAATCATTATTATATTAATTTCTAGCTTCCATATATAGCATTAACATGATTACTACTTGTACAATTACTGCAAATATATATTTAATGCTGAAAACGTCTATGTCGATTTTATTAGTAATGCTTAATAATATTATTACAATGTTAAAACTCAATAATTCACCTGAATATTTTTTCACTTTTTCTTTATTAATAAATTTTATTTTTTTCAAATTACTTTCCCTTTTCTTTCTATATTTTAAAAATTATTATTTTCACTTATCTTTCCATGTTCCATAAAAATAACGTTACTCTCATTACTTATCATTTCTAATTTATGAGTTATCGCTACCACTATTTTTTACATCTAAGTTAGATGTAGCTTCATCAACTAAAAGTATATCCTTCTCTGCTAAAATAAGACTTGTCTTATCAATTTTTACATATTTATGTAAAATATTTAATTTGTTGAACATTGCATACATCCCTTCTGTAGAAAAAGTATAAAAAAAGAAGGTTTCAAAAACACCTCCTTCTCTAGCTTAAACTTTTCAACTCGCGTAATTTTCGTGTTGATACAGGACATCCAATTTCTTCATCCACATCAAAATATATTATTTTCTTCTGATAATCAATTTTTTTATAATTCTCCTTGTTTATCAGATAACTTTTATGTGATCTAAAAAAGTATTTATGATCTATTTCAATTTGATTCAACGTTCCCCTTATATCAACAACTCTATCTTTACAATGCATTGTTACAATATTAGGTTTCCCTGGAATTGTTTCAAAATAATAAATATCACTAAATTTCAATTTATAATATCGATTTCTTTTTTTATATGTAAAAAAATCAACGCTTTTCTTCCGGCTCAATATTTTTAAGCAATATTCCAAATCTTCTCGTAAACGCCTATTTACTTTATCATAATCGATATTTTTCACAATAAAATCGATTGGTGAAATTCTTCGTTCTATTGCCATCATGGATAATTGATCATGTGATGTTAAAAAAATTATTGGTTCAAATGGATAGTCTTTTCTAATTTCCTTTGCTAGATGAAAACCTGCAAACCTATCTTCATTTATTTCAATATCTAATATAAATAAAAAATCATGTTCCTTAGAGTTAACATTAACATATTTTAATATTTCATCTTTCGAATCAGTTGCCAAAACTACTTCGGCTTCATATCCTGATAGTAGTATAAGATGTCGTAAAAAATTCTCGTACTCTTCACGTTGTTTCTTATTATCTTCAAATAGAATTACTTTTAACATCCTAAAACTCTCCTACCTCTAAAGTTACTTCGACAAAGTTTTTTTCTTTTATGACAGTTAGTCCAACTTGTTGGTTATTTTTTATTAACTCCCTAACAATCGCAAGCCCATGCCCTCTTTTATTAGATTTTGAAGAAATACCATCAATCAACCAACTATTAACACTTGTCTCCGAATTTTCAGATTCTTGAATTGTATTTTTTATTATAATATCGTATCCTTCGCTTCCATACGAATCTATTAGAAAACTAACTTTTTTCTTCCTAGCTAAACTAGCTCCTTCAAAAGCATTATCAATAAGTATAGATACTATTCTAATTAGATCAATCTCATCAATCTGTAAATCAATAATTTCTTTAGGAATATCACAAATAAATTCAATGTTCATACTTTTAGCTTTATGTTGTTTGGCGATAATTACATTTTTCAATGCTTCACTTTTTAAATTATTAATCGTCATAGACCCCTGGATACTTAACTTTTCAAGTTTTTCTTCCGAATATTCAACAATTTTCGAATAATAACTTTTCAATTCATCATTATCAGTATCTTTTATATAAGAACTTAAAGTAATTAAGATATTTTTATAATCATGTTTAAAATGTTCTATTTGTTTATTTTGTTCTGAAATTACAGATATGTATCTTTCAAAATCTTTATTTTGTTTTTCTTGCATCACTAAAATCATTTTATTACGGACATAATTATATTCAATAAAAAGAAAATAAATAATTAAAAATACACCAATAAAAATGACAAAGATTAACTCTTTTTGATATTTAAGTATATTTCCGGAAATATTCATATATACTTGAATAATTGTAAGTACAGTAAAAAAGCTACAAATTATTCTATTACGTATACTTATAAAATAATCAGTCTTGATAATTACATACCCATCCACTTTTTTATAAATATATATGTATCCAAACGTAAATAAAATTACTACACTTGTACTAAATATCATTTTCAATATTACTGAAGAAATTCCAATTAAATCAGCCATTAAAACTGACAAATTCCCTATCATAGTTAACACTATAATCGTTAACAATAATTCTGGCATTTTATACTCATTAATCTTAATTTTCTGATGTAAAAGCTTTAATCCATACCCATAAAGTCCATACAAAGTTAATTCAAATATATCCTGTGTTAATAATGCAATTACCGTCAAAATAATTGCATCAATTATAGTAGTTACGAACCTAATTGGCGATAATTTTTTTGTGATTATATTAGTTGAAATTCCCACTGGAATAAACGTAATAATGCTATAAATTATAAATAAAATTTCTTCTATTTTCATCTTTTCTTCCCGTAACGCTTGCTAATCGTCAATCCAAATCTAAGTACTGGGATAAACACTTTCCTCACCTCCTAATTATTTTATCTTACAGTCAGCAGTTTACACAAACACATTATAAATTTCACGAAGTATTTTTAAACGTTGTTTTTTTGATTGTAAACGTAAAAATGCGACTCAAGTATGACTCAAGTCGCATTATTTATATTATATTCTTCAAAAATCCGTATATTCCTCCGACTAATAGGAGAAATACCAACGCTAATGGAATAAAGATATGCGTTAGTAACCAACAAAATACCACTATACAAAAAATCCAGTAAAGCATTTTTCCGAAAATCTTCAAAAGAAAAATCGCAAGTAATACACTTATTATTAAGGCAATCATTTACCTCACCTCTTCGTTACCATTATACTATCTTTTTATTTTTATAATCCTAAAATTTTCATTAAATCGTCGTTCTTTTTATACGCTACAACAGCTCGTTGAAGTCGCTTTAACATTTCTTCTATATTATCTACTGAAGTTGCTAAATTAAGCAAGATAAAGTTATCTGTATTTTCTAAATATTCATTTCCAGCTCCAACAATAACTCCGGTTTCTTTCATCGCAAAATCTTTAAATTCAGTACCTGAAATCCCTAATGTTGATATGTCTACCCACATTATAATTGTATTTTTCGTTGGAAGTGGACGTAAATCTGGTACATTATGATCAAGATAGCGGCGGACAAATTCACGATTATCAGCAACATATTGGCTAATTTCTTTTGAAAAAGAATTTCGTTTTCGAAAATTTTCGCTGCGGCTTCTTCATTTTCAAAAACATCCCCAACATCTAAAGTAATATAGATTTGTCCCACTTTTTCTAGTCTTATCACATTTTCTGTTATTTCATCTTCAAAATCAACTTGAATCTTATCACTTCCATCTAAAATAACAGTTTTCCCAAGTGCCATAATCCCTTTAACCTCCGCATTGGAGAAGAATTTACCAACTGGCAACAATGGATTTTTTAACCAAATATATCGCTTAGATTCACCTTGATTTTTTATCACTTCTAAATCAAGTTCATACTCCATTTTTTCAGAATTATAATTTAAGTTATCTCCTGTAATTACTAAACTTGCTTGCTTCAATTCTTCAACTTTTTTAGTATCAATAATTTTTATATTTTCTTTTAATGCTGTGCTAATATCGGCTTTTGTAACTGAAATTAGTGATGCTGGATTTTTCAAATCTGATATTAATGTATTTACAGGGAGTTGATTCTCTTTTACATTCCATTTTTTTGGATTTTTATTATTTATCTCATTAAAATTAAACATTATTTTTCCTCTTTTCCAAATTCTCTTTTATTATAACATTGTTATTATTTTGCAATCGTACTCAGATACGATATACTTTGCTTATTAATATTACAAAGGAAAACCATATGAAAGAAATGAGACACCAAGCTAAACATGCCTTTCCTAAAAAAAGACACTTTTCTTGGAAAGTTGTATCTATCATACTTATTTTAATTAGCTTAATCACTTTAATTAAGCCTGTTCATAAAGACATTAAAAATTCTTTTTACTTTCTTGAAGGTAAAGTAGATTATCTTCTTGCCAAACCTTCACAAAAATTGACAGTTGATTTACAAAACCAACTGCCTGATTTACCCAATGGATGTGAAGTTACTTCACTTTCAATGTTGCTAAATTATTATGATTTGAATACTACTAAAGATCAACTTGCAAGTGAAATTAAGCACGTTGATTCCTTTTATCCTGGCAATAAACGTGGCAATCCTCATGTTGCTTTGTTGGATACATGAGTCAAAAAAACGGTGGTTGGTGTGTTTATAACGAACCTCTTTATGATTTAGCTCATGCCTACACGCCAAATGCGGTTAATTTTACTGGTCATGATTTTAATAGTGTCATCAAAAAAGTTTCCGATGGTCATCCTGTTTTGATTATCGTTAGCACTACTTTAAAACCAGTCGATGACATGAGAACATGGAATACTCCGCAAGGAAAAGTTCAAGTTACGCCATCATCACACTGCGTTGTCGTAACTGGATACGATAAGAAGCAAGGTATCGTTTATTTGAATAATCCTTTTGGTTACCAAAACCAAGCTACTAATTGGCAAGATCTTGAAGCTGTTTATAATCAACAAGGTAAACAAGCAATTTATATTAAATAGCACAATAAAACAAAAAGAAGTTTGATTTAAAGAGTTAGCTCTCATATCAAACTTCTTTTTTATTAGTTTTCTTTGCGTTTACCTAATCCGATTCCAAACATTGTTGATAATACTACAACTGCTAAACCAAGATATTCATTAGTATTTACATCACCTGTTGCTGGTAATTTGTAATTTTCTTGTCCTTGTTGAATATCTTCATTTTCTTTGCCATTATCAATTTGTTTAAAAACATTTTTCTTTTGAAGAACTTCCAGTACTGATGTTACCGGTTTTTCATTCAAAATACTTTCTGGTTGGTTACCAGTAATTATCTCAGTTGAACTTACTTCTGACATTGCTTGGTTCATTGTAGATTCACTTGTTACTGGTGTTTGACTCACAGGTGTTTCACTTTGGGCTGCTGCTTGGCTCACTGATATTTCACTTGTTGCCGTTGCTTGACTCACTGGTGTTTCACTTTGAGATGCTGCTTGGCTCACTGGTGTTTCGCTTGTTGCCACTTCTTGGCTCACTGGCGCTTCACTTTGAGACGCTGCTTGGCTTCCTGATGTTTCACTTTGGGCTGCTGCTTGGCTCACTGATATTTCACTTTGGGCTGCTGCTTGGCTCACTGATATTTCACTTTGGGCTGCTGCTTGGCTCACTGGCGTTTCGCTTGTTGCCACTGCTTGGCTCACTGATGTTTCACTTTGGGCCGTTGCTTGACTCACTGGCGTTTCGCTTTGAGATGCTGCTTGGCTCACTGGCGTTTCGCTTGTTGCCTCTGCTTGACTCACTGGCGCTTCACTTGTTGCTGCTGCTTGGCTTTCTGGTGTTTCACTTTGCGCCGTTGCTTGGCTAACTGGCGCTTCGCTTTGTGCTGGTGTTTGACTCACTGGCGCTTCACTTTCAGGTGCATCCTCTAATGCATCAATTGCGCCATATAATTCATCTTCAGCATCATTAATTTGATCTTGTGTCGCATTAGGATCAACTAATATCTTCTTAGCAGCTTCTAATTTTTGATTAAAATTATCTAAACTAGCTTTCGTCTTATTATTTACATCAGTACTATTAGCTTCATTAATTGCATCTTCTAGATATGATTTATCGACTTCATCTGACTTCTCTAATTTCCAACTATTTTCAACTTTATTTAACTCTAATCCATTTGGATTATTTTGGAAGGTAATCTTTGGTAAAGCATTTAATTTTTGTGCTTCAAAATAAACATGCCCTTCATAATCATTATAATTTTTATCTGATTTTTGAACTTCTAAATTAATTGGATCAGATAATAATTGGGTTGTTAATGAACCGTCATAATTTACAGTATATTGTCCATTTCCTCTAATATTCGCTACTGCTAGGTTATTACTTCCAATATTTAATGTTGAATTTTCTTGAACATCGACGTTCCCATTAATTTTAGTATTATTCTCTAAACTAACTGTACTGTTATTTTTTAATGTTAAATTTTGTGCATCTATTTCAACATTTGCCACATTGGATCCATCAAATTCTAAGTTTTTTATTCCTGAATACTTAGCAATAAAATTAGAAGCAGATTTTACATTTGAAACTCCATCCCCAATAACCGCATTAGCGCGGACATTATTATCACTAATTTCAAGATTTGATCCGTTTTTAACTTCTAATTTGTCGAATTTAGTTTCTGATGTTCCACTTTTAATCGTAACTTTTCCTTGTGTTGAAACAATACTTGGGCGTACTTCAGCTTGAGCTTGACTAATTAACGTTGTTACATTGTTAAGTGTTAAATCGCCTTCATTCGTGATTGTACCTGCACTAGTGCCTTCACCTAAAAGATTTAAATTAATATTTTCTAAGGTTACATTTGCAGCTGTGACAAGATTTACCCCACGTAAAGTTAACGTTTGTCCGCCAGCATCAATTATAATGTCTTTATTTAAAGTTAAAATTTTACCACCAACATTGGCTTCTGTTAGCGAATCTTTAAATCCAGCTCCTAACTTAATTGTATCGCCTTCATTAGCATTTTTAATTGCACTCACTAATTCTTGAGCATTCGTTACCTCACGTGTAACTGTTTTCGTTGTAGCAGCAGTATCAGCTTTAACTAAGTTAGGTTGAACAATCGCTCCTGTTCCTAAGGCAAATGTCATCCCTATTAAAACTGATGTTACTCCAAAACTATATTTACGAATTGAAAAATGTTGTTTAATCGGTGTTGTTTGCTTTTTCATGGTATGTTCTCCTTTTACTTCCTCTCTTAATTAAAATATATCATATTACTATTTTTCTTAAAATATTAAAAATAAAAACCTTAAGAAATCAAATTTTTGGAAATATAATTTCTTAAGGTTTTTTATTCAAGACTTTACTCTAGTCTCTTTTATTTTCTTGTTGTTCTTCCTGTTGCGTAATCAATATTAATATTGGTTTGGACATTTGGAATAAAGACATTAAATTCTAAAGAACCATCAGAAGACTTAGCTTCTAAATGTGCTCCTGATGGAATAATATTGTTGCCATCATACAAGTTCGTTACCCGATATCTGACTTGCTTATTTCTATCTAAAGCTTTTCTGACTAAACCTTCATAATAATTTTGGCCAGTTGAATTTTGTGAAGCTGCTTCATTGGCCCATGCGGTTTGCGTTGCAATATTTTTAGGGTTAGCTTCTGAAGCATCAAAGCCACGAATATTTCCAACTAAAGCATACGCTAATAAATGTCCACGATCATAAGCATGACGATAGCGTCCTGGTAAATTTTGTTGTTGGAAAAATCCTTTTGGCTTCCAATATGTTCTCCCGTTACCAGTTTCTTCACGGCTTTTATATTGACGAGCAGTTCGGTTTAACCAAGCATTCCCGACAGTTGGTCGCCCTAGTGCATCCACTTCATTTGTTGCATATGGTGCACTGGATACCTTGGTATTTAACTTGGTTTTATTATCATTAACAATAAACGCTCCGGTTCCATTGTATTGCACGTTTTTTCCTAATTGTTGACGGATATTATCCGTTAAAACAATTCCAGCTTGCTGTTCATTAGGTGTATCAACGCTTATATTAGTATTAGAACTATTAACGGTTTGAGTTGAAATTTCATTTTTTATATTATCAACATTATTAACTCCAACTGATCCCAATGCGGCGGTTACAGCGATTCCTACTAACCAACGTACTAATTTTTTCGTCTCATTTCTCTTCTTTGCCATCCACTTATTCCTTTCTTATTTTAGATGTAATTTTTGTTTCATTTTTAATACACGATAAACAGATTGATCTACTTGTTTTTCTGACAGTTTTCCTTGTTTAATCGCCTGTTTAATTTCTGGAATTCCATTATCATAATTATTGCTTAAAATCATATCATTACCGGACTGTAATGCAAGTAAATCTGGATTTACATGATTATCTTTGGCATAATCTAGAATCGCTCCCATGGTTAAATCATCGGTTAATACGACCCCTTGATACTTTAAATCCCGCCGTAAATATTGATTAACCTTTTTTGACATTGAAGCGGATGATCTTTATCCAATCCCTTAGCGACAACGTGGCCCACCATAATACTATCAACTTTGGCCTTTACTCCCGCTTTAAATGGAAGCAAATCCTCATTTTGCATGGTCTTTTTATCTTTAGTAGTTTCTCCAAAACCGACATGCGTATCGGCCGCATCTCCATATCCTGGGAAATGCTTCAACGTCGCTGCGACTCCTTGTTGTTGCATTGCCGGCACTACTTTTTTAATATACGTTGCCGTGGTTGGATAATCTTCACCTAAAGTTCGCTCATAAATAAAGCTATCCGAACTTTCTGCCACATCCGCAACCGGCGCAAAATTCCAATTAATCCCTAAATCTTTCAGGATTTTAGCAGTTTGACTCGCTTCACTAACAACACCTTTCATTCCTTGTTCTGCAAACATTTGTTGGGGTGATGGAAACAGACGATTATTAGTTAATTGCGGGTCACTATCTAACCGCGAAACACTACTTCCTTCTTGATCGGTGGCGATTAACAAGGGGATTTCACTATTATTTTGATATGACTGTAATTTTTCTTTGAATTCTTCTTTATTTCCTGTAAAGTCATCTCCAAATAAAACTACCCCACCTAGATGATATTTTTTTATATCTTCAATTTGTAATTTTGGAGCCTTAACACTTGGGCTAACATACAGCTGTCCAAGCTTTTCATCCAAGCTCATTTCATTAACTTCTTTTTTGATCTGTGCATCTGTATCAGGGATTTTTTGTGCTGATACCTCCGCATTGGTAAGCATTAAACTGGCTAATACTACTCCTAAAATTTGACTTATTTTTTTCATTTTTCTTCTTTCTTTCAAAATAATTCCTTTTCAAGATTACAACAAAAATTACTAAAAAGCTAGCACACAAAAAAAGTTAGAAGCTCCTTTTTATCAGAGTTTCCAACTTTATTTCATGTATTTAGTTAATTGATCGACAAATTTTGGATATTCTTTTTTCAAGTTAAGAATCTTACCATCACGATTTGTAAAACAATGCTTAGAAATTCCTTTGGCTACTAGTTCATCATTACAATACATTTCATAACCAATTTCTAACTTAACGGCACTAATATTAATGACATAAGTTTCGATTTCAACGATATCATCAAAGGTCGTTGGGCGCTTATACTTACAATTCGTTTCAATTACAGGTGAAATAATACCCGCTTCTTCAAACTTGGCATAACTCCAGCCAATATTTTTAAGAAACTCTGTTCGTGCTTCTTCCATCCAACGAATATAATTTGAATGATGGGTTATTCCCATGCGATCTGTTTCATAATACTTAACTTCGTGCCGATATCGTTGCATAAATTTCCATCCTTATAATCCCCAGCGCCCACCGTGAACATTCATTACATTTGAAGTTACGATAAAAGCATCTGGATCAATTTCGTGGATTTGTCTAATCAAAGGACCGTAATCTTGAGTATCTACTACCAATAATAACTGTTGTTTTTGATCTTCACTATATCCACCAACTACATTATACACTGTTAAGCCGTTATAGTTTTCCATTAACATCTTTTTAATTTCATTAGTATATTTATTACTCATCACTTCGACTTGATATTTGTGATCTAATCCCGATTCAGTATACCGCATCACCATTGCCGTTACTAATTGCGAGAATGCCGCTAAGAAAAAGGCGTTTAGCCATCAACAAAAACATTCATACAGATCACTATCATATCAATTACTAGTAAACTAATTGCTGAATTGATATAAAAGTACTTCTTTAATATCATTGGTGGTACGGTGGTTCCTCCGCTTGAGGCATTGATTCGATATAATAAAGCCACGCCAAAGCCCATTAACCCCCCACCATAAATCACGGCTAATAATTCATTATTCGTTACTTGAAAACTAGGCGTAATTTCCATCAATAATGGCAATAAGAAACTTCCGATTGTAATATTTTTAACGGTTTTCTTATCTAAAAAAATCAGCGCCAAAACAATCATCAAAATATTAAAAATCAATACCGTCAGCGATCGATTAATTCCCCAAACAGCATCAACTAAAATCGCAATCCCCGTCGCTCCACCAGCGGCAATGTTTATCGGTGCATAAAAAAAGTTAATACTTAACGTGATAATTTCTAATGCTAGTACTAAAACAACCCATCTAAACCACGGGTTTCTTTGAATTTTATTATTAATCATAACCCCACCTCTTGCATATAAATATCTATAACTATTTTAATATATTTAAATATCCGAAAGCAAATAAAAAGCCCAGAATTTAACCTTCTGAGCTTAATTTTAATAAATCCTTTACCTATGCTTCATTATTTTCTTCAATTACTAATTCGCCATCTTTCATCACAGCTTTTAAGTGCTTGATATCAATGTGATCAAGATAAAAATCAGTTACTTTATCCCGAATTTGTTGTTCAACAACGCGACGTAATGGACGTGCACCCATTGCTTCGTCGTATCCTTGTTCAATCAAATATTCCTTTGCTTCATCCGTCACTACTAAATCAATATCTTTCTTAGCTAAGGTCTTATTAACTTCTGCTAACATTAAGTCAACAATTTCTTTTAAATCTTCCTTAGTTAAATGTGAAAATTCAATCACAGCATTAAAACGATTTAAGAATTCAGGACGGAAGAAAGGTGCAATCTTCTTCATGATATCTTCATCTTGTTGCTTATCTTTACCAAGAAGTTCTTCATTGCCAAAACCAGCATTTGAAGTTGCGATAATCACAGTGTTCTTAAAGTCAATTGTATTACCTTGACCATCTGTTAAGCGACCATCGTCTAATACTTGAAGAAGCAATGTAATCACTTGTGGATCAGCTTTTTCAATTTCATCCAAAAGAACAATTGAATATGGATTACGACGAACCCGTTCTGTTAAAGTGTTACTGTTATCATCGTATCCCACATAACCCGCAGTCGTACCAATTAGCTTAGATACCGCTGTGCGATCTGAATATTCTGACATATCCAACCGGATAATGGCATCCTTTGAACCAAACATATCTAAAGCTAATTGCTTAGCCAATTCTGTTTTACCGACACCTGTAGGTCCGACAAATAAGAAACTACCAATTGGACGATTGCCTTCATCAAATCCAGCACGGTTTCTACGAATGGCACGTGCAACTGCTTGAACGGCTTCATTTTGACCAATTACCTTTCCCTTAAGGCGATTGCCAATTTCTTTTAAGCGTTCAATATCACTAGCTCCCATTTTTGATACGGGAATTCCAGTTAATCTTTCAACCGCTTCTGCAACATCATTGATTGTTGCAACTGCTTTTTGCGTTTCTTTGTGATTATCAATTTTCTTTTGAAGTTCATCAATCTTAACTTTAGCATTCAAAGCTGTTTCATAATCTTCTTTGTCAGCTGCATCTTGTTGACGTTGTTTTTCTTCTTCAATGCGGGCCTCAATGGCTTTAACGTCTGTCACTGGATGCATTGCAGCTAAGTGAGCAGCAGTCATATCTACCAAATCAATGGCCTTGTCAGGTAAACTTCTTTGAGGAATATATTGAACTGAAAAATCAACGGCAGCCTTTAATACATCATCAGGTAATTCAACGTTATGGTGCTTTTCATAAAGGGGACGAATTCCTTGAAGAATCTTAAGTGTATCTTCAGGACTTGGGGCGTTAACTGTTACTTGGTTAAAGCGGCGAGCTAAAGCAGCATTTTTCATAATTGTGTTACGATATTCATCTTGAGTTGTCGCACCGATAACAGTAATTTCACCTCGTGACAATGCTGGCTTCAAAATGTCAGCTAAACCTTTAGAGCCATTGTCGCCTCCCATTCCACCAGCACCTAAAATTTGGTGAATTTCATCAAAGAATAGGATTACATTTTTACTTGCCTTAACTTCTTTTACGAGGTTTTGGATGTTTTCTTCAAAGCTTCCACGATATTGGGTTCCTGCTTCAAGTCCAGAAATATCAATACTGATAATTTCTTTATTTTTAATTGCAGCAGGGACATCCCCGTTTACAATCGCTTGGGCTAAACCTTCAACAACGGCTGTCTTACCAACCCCAGCATCACCGACAAGTACTGGATTATTCTTAGTCCGACGTGCGAGAATTTCCGCTGTTTCTTGAATTTCCTTATTTCTTCCAATCACTGGATCTAATTTATCTTCTCTTGCTTCTTGAGTTAAATTACGACCTAATCGAGCTAAAATACCATCTTTTTTAGGAGCTTTTCCTGCTTGATTATTCACTTGATTTCCAGGCATCTTTCCTGTTTGACGATACTTCGCAAATTCTTCTGGAGTTACTTCACGTCCATTAATTAAATAACGGCGTTCGGAGTTAATTCCGTTCATATTTCCCATCAATTCATTAAAAATATCATCCATGTTATCAAATGGTCCTACTGGAATATTTGCCATAATAAATCCCTCATTTCATTATAAGGTACATAAAAAACCCCTAAAACCACATTTACTGTAACTCTACGGATTTCTCATGCACTATTACTTTCACTTCTCATTATCAAGGTATCCTTGTTCTAATTCTTTTAGTACTTCCCACATTGCAAGATTCTGTGCTCTTGCAAGTGAATCTAAATCACGGATATTAATCGAAGTTGCTTTCGATTGTTCCTTGTTAAATGACTTGTGCAAGGTAGTGTAGCCATAGCCTGAAATTTTAGCAACCTGATAGATTGTTAAATTCTTGGCGTCTAAGTACTTTTTTATATCTATTCTCAAGGTACTTCACTTCCTTACAGACTTTATTATATCACATTTGTGATATAACACAAGTGTGATATATATTTTTTTGCAAAAAAATAGGAGAAATCTTTTAATTTCTCCTATCATTGCTTATTCAGCAGCATCAGCTGGTACTTGAACAATTCTTGTAGTTGAATATGTTTCTGTAACTGGAACTTGATAACTATACTTCACCACTTGTCTAGTCGGTTGCGTTGTTGTAGTTGTTTGCGTATTAGTTCTTGTTCCGCCGCCAGTTGTATTTCCTGGTTGTGCCGCTACTTGAGTAACTTGGTTTCCAGCAGATACATTGCCGCCATTATTATTAGATCTATTTTGATTATTGTTAGTATTAGCCGCATTCGCATTGTTTTGGGCTGAGTTATTTTCTTGTTGTTTGTTTTGTTGTGCTTTATCCTCAGCTTCACTTACTTTTTTAGCCGTATCTTGTTTTTCTTGGTTAACATTTGTCTTTTCTTTAACAACCTTAACGATTTTCACGCGTGTGGTTTTGTTAACAAACGGAGACATTGCCCCACCACCTAATCCAAAAATCATTACTAATAGTAACAAGCGATTAAGTGGAACCAATTTTTTCATTTTTGTACGGGTTTTTTCATAACCGATTTTCTTTACAATTACTTCTTGTCCAAGAAAAATGAGAACAAGTAAAACTAAAGAAACCAACGCCGCACCTAAAAAATACTTTGCCATCTTCTTACCTCTTTTATATCATTAAATTTTGTCAAATAATATCTCTTAACATATATCCTTAATCAATTCGATTATAGCAATTTTTTTGGTATTAATCTATATAAAAAAGCCGAGAATATAACTTTTCTCAGCTTGTATAACTTTATTCTTGGGCTGTTTGATCGCCTGGTTCTTCTTGTGGAGCGGGTGCTTTATTTTCTGTTTGGCTTTCTGTCAAGGAAGTCAAATTTCCTTCTCCGGCTCCATTATTTTCTGCTGCAGGTGTGGTTGTAGGCGTAGGTGTGGCTTTAGGTTCGCTTGTTTGACTTGCATTTCCGTTAGATGGTACCGTATTATTTCTACTACCTCTACTTTGACTATTTGATCCTGTGCTTTGTTTACGTGAAGATTGGCTCTTTGTTTCAGAACTTGAACTTTCTTTGCGGATTTCTTCGCTACTTGATTTACTTTGTTCTGAACTTGCTACCCTTACTACGCTTTCTTCACTAGAAGATGAAGATTCTTCTTTTTTCTTATGTTTCTTCTTTTTCTTGTCGCTTTGAGCGTCTTTTTTCTTTTCATCCGTATCTTCTTTCTTTTCTTTTGCCTTATCCGCTTCTTTTTTATGATTTAATTGTTCTACTTGAGTAGTTTTTTTATCAGATTCAAAGAATGGTGATGCAACACTTCCGATAATCCCGATTGCAAGCATTGCGGCTAAGAAACGGTTAAATGGTACCATATTTTTTGACTTTTGATATGTATATCTTCTTCCTTTTTTTCTTACCGTCACCGCTAAACTAATAAAAATAGCTAGTAGCAGAATTAAAGAAATAATTGCGATTGATAAGAAAATCCTAATCATTGCTAAATCCCTCTTCCTTTATTAATTGATTATACAAAACATTTTTTTCATTATACCTTTTATAGTATAGCTTATTAGAGCATTTTTGCAAAATTTTCCCTTATTTTATGATACTAGTATTCTTGACTTCTACTCTGCTCTAAAGCATATACGTCATCCTGCCGATATGCAAGTAATTATCGGAACTATGACACCGAAACACATCGCTGATAGTGCTGCTGGGGCTGATGTTGTTTTAACTCGTCAGGAATGGTATGACTTGTACTTTGCCGCTGGTAACGATTTACCATAAGAAAAAAAGAGATTGGAAAAAATCCAGTCTCTTTTTTATATTATTATGCACGTGATTTGTATTCACCAGTTGTTGTGTTAATTACAAGTTCGTCATCAACTTCGATAAAGTCAGGAACTGTAACAACTAAACCAGTTTCCATTGTAGCTGGCTTACCACCTGAAGCAGCAGTTGCTCCTTTGATGGTTGGTTCAGTTTCAACAACTTTCATTTGAACTGTTGTTGGTAATTCGATTCCGATTAATTCGCCTTTGCAGAAGTCTAATTGAACTTCCATGTTAGGCATTAAGTATAATTTTTCTTCAGTTAATTGATCTTGTGACAATTCATATTGTTCATATGTTTCCATATCCATGAAGATTTCAATTTCACCTTCACCATATAAGTATTGAGCTTTCTTCTTATCAACCATTGCAAGTTCAACTTTTTC
The DNA here is from genome assembly GCF_000615845.1 of Ligilactobacillus hayakitensis DSM 18933 = JCM 14209. Lineage (GTDB taxonomy): Bacteria > Bacillota > Bacilli > Lactobacillales > Lactobacillaceae > Ligilactobacillus > Ligilactobacillus hayakitensis. The sequence goes on along the minus strand of NZ_BAML01000007.1, from coordinate 24,443 downwards.
AGATGGGCGCATTGTTGTTTGTGTAATTGCACCAGAACGTACATCGTTAAGCTTCATTTGCATAACAGTGTTACCCTTACCTGGTTTGTGGTGATTTGCTTCTAAAACCTTGATAAGTTTACCATTTTGCTCGAAAATCATACCTTTTTTTAAATTAATTGCTTCTACCATATTTTTATTTCTCCTATTCTGTGGTGCAAATAACTATGGATCATAATTACTCGCTTGTTTATTTTAAATTTAACAACCAAAAAGCAAGCGCAAAGTTATTTGGCCTACTTGCACCACCAAACAGGAGGAGCCTGCGGTAAAGCGAATCCTCTTAATGTCATCGGAATCTCCTCCATCCTTTTAAATACCAAGTTAAGTATACCATAAGTCATTATTTACTTTTCATAAATTTTTTGATTCCAAATCAAAAAGCCACGTCTGAAACGTAGCTTCTAATATCATTTAAGATTATTTGATTTTTTCAAAATTTAACATCAATGAACTAAGTACAACTGACAATGAACTAAATGCCATGGCTAATCCGGCTAGTTCAGGACTTAAACTAATCCCTAAAAATGCTAAGCAACCGGCTGCCACAGGAATTCCAATCACATTATAGATAAATGCCCAAAAAAGATTCAATTTAATTCTTTTAACAATTTTTCGGCTTAATTCCAATGAGCGCACTACATCTTGTAAATCATTTTTTACTAAGACGATATCTCCGGCTTCAATAGCAATATCTGTTCCTGATCCCATCGCAATTCCAATATCCGCGACAGATAAAGCGGGGGCATCATTAATCCCATCTCCAACAAAAGCCACTTTAGCTCCATTGACTTGTAAATGTTTAACTTCCATCGCTTTATTTTCCGGTAAAACTTCAGCCACCACTTTATCAATTCCTACTTGCTTGGCAATTTGGTTTGCGACTTTTTGATTATCACCCGTAATCATTACCGTTTGTAGCCCGCGGCTCTTCAATGCGGATATAGCAGCCTTTGCTGATGATTTTGGTGTGTCTTGAATTGCAATTAATCCAATAACTTTTTGTCCCCATGCTAATATAGCTACTGTTTTAGCTTGATCTTGATAGCGATGATATTGCTCGCTTAATTCAACAGAAATTTCAAATTCATCCGTTAACTTAGCGTTCCCTAAACTGACAATCTTTTTTCGATATACCCCTTTTACACCTTTACCTTCAATATTTTGAAAGTTTTGAATTGCTGCCGGCTCAATTTGTAAACTTTGAGCTTTTTTGACAATTGCTTGCGCTAATGGGTGTTCAGAATATTGTTCTAGTCCCGCTGCAAGACTCAAAACTGTCTTTTGATCCCCATAAATATCGGTTACTTCAGGTTTTCCTTGGGTAATCGTACCAGTTTTATCAAATGCGATTGCTTTGATTTGATTAATTTCTTCAAGAATTTCACCATTTTTAATTAAAATTCCCATTTTAGCACTGCGACCTGTTCCAACCATCAAGGCTGTTGGAGTTGCAATTCCGAGCGCACATGGACACGCAACAATAACAACCGCGACCGCATATAATAAAGCATCAACATTACTTGCATCTAAAATAACGAACCAAACTAAATAGGTTAGCAAGGCTAAAATCAAAACTACTGGAACAAAAACGCTCGATATTTTATCAACGACTTTTTGAATAGGCGCGCGGCTTGTTTGGGCTTTTTTAACAATCGTAACAATTTGCGCTAACATTGTTTCTTCCCCAATTTTTTGGGCGCTAAATTCTAATACACCAGTTTTATTTAAAGTCGACCCAATGACTTGATCACCAGTCCGTTTTGTCACCGGCATACTTTCTCCAGTTATCATTGATTCATCAACACTAGATTGCCCTTTTTTTATTATCCCATCTACCGGAATTTTTTCGCCAGGCTTAACTAAAATAAGATCGCCGACTTTAACTTCCTGGATTGGAAGGTTAATAAATTCACCGTTTCGCTTCACCATTGCCATTTTAGCTTGTAAGCTTAGCAATTTTGTAACTGCACTATTAGCAGTTGTCTTACTCATTTCTTCAAATACTTGCCCTAGCAAAACAAAGGTTACGACAAATGCGGCAATTTCGAAAAAAACGGGTTTATGTGTCAGCATCGCATAAATACTATAAAGATATGCCGTTAGCGTTCCTACTGCAACCAAGGTATCCATATTTGCATTATGGTGCTTAAAAGCTGCCCACGCACTTCTGATGAAAGGTCCATCAGCAAGCACCATCACAATCGTTGTGAGTACAAACATCGTTACTTGATGTCCTGGCAACATCACACCCCATGGCTTTAGTAGCATTTCTAGCAACATTGGTAACGAAAAAATCAAGGCAATGATAAAGCGTGTCTTAATACTTTTCATAATTATCTCCTCCTACTTGATAATTACCTTACCGTGATACATATTCATGCCGCAAGCATATTCAAATTCTCCTTCATGACTAGTATCAATTTGAATTGCTTGGGTTTTGTTTTGTGGTAATTTTTCTTTAATTCCAAAATCAGAAAAGACAACTTCTTCTAAACAGGTTGATGGATCCTTACGATAGAAATTTAATGTTGCTGGAACCCCTTTTTTTAAATCAACAGTCTCAGGAGTATAGCCCCCATCAACATTAATGGTGACTGCTTGATTTTCCCCATTAACAACGGCTTGGGTCCCTTGTTTCTTATCTTTTTTAAAGAACCACCATGCAATAAATACAATTGCAGCTAATACTAAAATTGTTACTATAATCTTCATAACTAATCTACCCTTTCAATATATTTACATTTGTAATCAAAATTATAATAGTTCTTCTTTTTCATTTTGTCAACTAATATTCTTGGTGTATCCCACCAAAAATGAATGTTATACTTAGACTAACAATTATGATAACGGAGGGCCTTTATGCGACAAATACAGTTTGATTTACATTTTATTGAACATTATACCAATGTCTTTTTTAAGAATTGGGGCAGTTATCTTGTCTTCTTTTTTGGCATTGGTTTTTCTTGTCAAAGTATCCTTTTTCCTCTTTTTAATCACTTGACTAATCTGATTACATCTCATCATGGAATTCGTAATACATTGGCAAATCAACCTATAAGTATCTTGTTATTTTTCCTCGAATTTTGTTTAATTTTAGCAAGCTTACTTTTATTTTTCATTTTTATCGTTGTTAGTGTTACTAATATTTCTCGTGATACCTTTGAATTACGTTTAATTTGGCAAGAAACTTGGCACAATTTTTTCAAACAAGGAGTTTTGAGTTATCTGCTTTTTGTTGGTTACCTCGTCATCTTATATCCACTAGTTAGGTTATTATTTTTATCATCTTTTTTAAGTAATTTTGTTTTACCGCAGTTCTTTTTAGATGATTTTTATACGAAGACTTCCTATGCATTCGGGATTTTGTTAGTTTATTTAGTTTTATTATATTTCGGGATTCGCCTTTTGTATGCCTTACCATTGATAATTTTAAAATCATATCGCCCAATGCAAGCAATCAAACGTTCCTGGAATCTAACAAAGCAAGCCGTTTTAGAAATTTTTCAACGAGTCTTAGTAATTTTCATCTTTTTTGCGATAATCGCTTACTTTTTAACTGGTATCAGCTATCTTATTCAAATTATCTTTAAAGGATCCAGTATCTTTTTTGAAGTGCGGATTTTTAGTTTAACGTTTTTAGAAATCTGTAATAACTTCTTGATTGCGTGGATCAGCTTTTTAGGCCTACAATTAATGCTTCCGGCTAAATTATTTTCAACCCAACCAGCATTTATGCATGTCAATAAAATCGCTAAAAAAAGGCGTTATATCCGCATTTTAGCTCTTATCATCCTTGGAATTTGGAGTGTCTTTCTTCTTCATTTAACTACAATCCAGCTTCAAGATTTTCCAAGCTCACAACCCGTAATTAGTTTCAAACAAAAATAAGCACCAAAATTTGGTGCTTATTTTTTAATCATTTTTTACAAAAACTAATTCGTTATCATGAGAAAGATTCTCACAATAATGATAACCGCCTATCGTGAATTTCTTTAAGCTCTCAATATCTTCAATCTCATTTTCTGAAATATATCTCACCATATCTCCACGTGCCATTTTTGCAGCCGTGGCTTGTTGCACGTATTTATCCCCTTTTTTCTTTTTGAAAGAACAAGTCAGATATTTATCATTTGCTTGTAAGTATTTTTCAACTACTTTAGCGTATTCTTTGGAAGCAAGATTAACTACGATTTCTTTATCCTTAAATACTTCTTGGTAAATCTTATTCCCCCAAAAATCATACAAGTTTTTGGTTCCTTCAATCTCAACTTTGGCCTGCATTTCCAAGCGATATGGGGTAATTTTATCAAAAGGACGCACTAAGCCGTAAAAACCAGACAAAATATACAGACTATTTTTCACCTTTTTTAAGCCCTTTTTACTGAATAAATCTGGAGCCATCGCTTGATATTGTAACCCCGTATACGCTAAAATCGCCGGTGTCGTCGCATTTTCAAGGTCCATAGTTTGAAGTCTGTGATAATTCAACTCAGCTAGACTATCATTACACTTCCAAATCTTTTTTAAAGTTTCATAATCTTTACCTTTTAAATACTTCAAAATCTTTTTAGAATCCTCTAAAAAAATAGGCGTACTTTGACCTTCAAAAAAATCTGTATTTTCTACCATTTTTTTAGCTGGCGCAATTATCATTTTCATCATTCTCAACTCTTTTCATTACTAATTCAATAAAAAATAGAGGTTTAGTTAACCTCTATTTATGATATGGGCGCCCTGCATTAATCATAAAACCACGATAAACTTGTTCGGTTAAAACTAAGCGCATCAATTGATGGGGCAAAGTAAAACGTCCAAATGAAATTTTCGTATCTGCCCGCTGCATGACTTCTTTGCTTAATCCAAGTGATCCCCCAATAACAAAGGTAATATCACTTTTCCCATACGTTCCTAAATTATCTAACTCTGAAGCAAATTCTTCTGATGATCTTTCTTTACCCTCAATTGCTAAGGCATACACATATTCTTTATCTTTTATTTTAGATAAGATTCGTTCTCCTTCTTTTTGTTTTACCATCAACATTTGGGCATCACTTAATGTTTCTGGCGCCTTTTCATCTGGGACTTCGATAATTTCAAATTTGCAAAAAGTTCCTAGTCTTTTAGCGTATTCCGCAATTCCTTGTTTTAGATATTTTTCCTTAAGTTTACCCACACCAATAATTTTAATATTCATAAATAATCCACCTCAACTCACAAGTTATTCACAAAGTTATCCACATATCCACATTTAACTTTACAATATCTTGTATCTCTTTTCTTTGACCTACTATATTTTTGAATTTATTTTCTTTGTCTCTTTTTCCTAAATTCACATATCTTTGTTAATTATTCTTTTTCTTAGACATCGAGATAATCACTGTTATATCAACGATTAACCGCAAAGGTAAAAAGAAATCTGTTAATTATCCACAAGTTATCCACATTTTGTGGATAACTTTAGATATTTTTATTTCCTTTATATTTTACACTTTTCTCCTGTTATCAACAAGTTAACAAGAGCTTTTTCCACACTTGTACACAAAAAAGAAGCTAGCATCTCTACTAGCTTCTCTTTGACTATTTATTTGCTTGCTCTGTTGCCTCTAAAGATAAGGTTACTTCCACTGTTTTCTTATCATTTTCATGATAATATTCAACTTTTACCTTATCGCCGACTTTATGCTTGTTTAAAATTTCTTTTAAGTCGGTTGCATCGCTAACTTCTTTACCATCAAATTTTGTAATAACATCATATGTCTTGATTCCAGCTTTACTTAAAGGTGAATTATCATTTAACTTAGCGATTACCGCACCAGCTTGCACACTTTCAGGAATCTTCAATAATTCTTTGCGATCAGAATCAGAAACATAATTTAAATCGACTACTGATACTCCTAAAGCAGGTCGTTTAATCGAGCCGTTTTTTACCAAATCATTAATGATTGAAACAACTTCATTACTTGGAATAGCGAATCCCATCCCTTCAACCGTTGTATCATCACCAGAACCGGTTGAAGAAAGCTTCATTGAATTAATCCCAATAACTTGACCAGCCAAGTTAATCAATGGTCCCCCTGAATTTCCGGGGTTAATGGCAGCATCTGTTTGAATTACAGTGGCTTGGCCACCAGTTGTATCGATCGTTCTTTTCTTCGCTGAAATAATCCCTTGCGTTAGTGAAGTAGCGTAATCTGAACCTAATGGTGACCCAATCGCTAATGAGGTTTCACCCACTTTAATGTTGTTTGAGTTTCCAAAAGTTGCGACTTGCGTTACGTTTTTAGCGTTAATTTTTAAAACCGCTAAGTCGCTTACAGCATCGGTCCCAACTTTGGTTGCTTTAGCTTTTTTACCATTCGCTAAGATAATTTCAATCTTGTCAGCACCTGAAATCACATGGTTATTAGTAACGATAAATGCGGTATTATCGGCCTTTTTATAGATTACCCCTGAACCTTCACTTTTCGACGATGAAACCTCAGCATTACCACCTAAAAGCGCTTGAATCGTATTTGATGAACCACCTGAACTATATGCTTCAACTGAAACAACCGCATTTTTAACGGAATTAAAAGCTTTGGTAGTTTGACTGTTTACATCAACATTCATTTTTGAAGTTGTTGCTGTACCAACTGCATTGTTAGTTGTCACTGCCTGGTGATTTTGATACCAATTCATTCCTCCAGCAGCAATTCCGCCACCAACTAAGCCAAACCCTAGACCTACAAGTGCTATTTTTGTAATTATATTTTTATCATTAGTTGTATTATTCTTAATTTGACGTAATTGATCATTAAGAGTGTTATTGTCTTTCATAATTTTTCCCCCTTAATTTTAATTATTAACGTTCATTTTAGTAACTATTTCTGAAGAATTTTTTAAAATTTATTTTTTATTTTATAAAGTCAAAATATTAGTCGCTTTTTTTGGATCAGTGTCCATAATTTCAAAATCATTTCCAACCGCAAAATCATTAGCAGCCATCAGCTGTTCGACGGTTAAATGTGCGAGTTCTTTAACATTATTTTCTTGACTAAGGTGTCCTAGATATATTTTCTTTGTTCGATTGCCTAACACATCCATCAAAGCTTGGGCTCCATCTTCATTTGATAAGTGGCCTTTTTCGCCCAAAATTCGTTGCTTAAGCGCCCATGGATAAGGTCCAACACGTAACATGTCAATATCATGATTACACTCAAATAAATAAGCATCCGCATCTTTAATTACCCCAGCTACCTTGTCATCGATATATCCCGTATCGGTTACAATCGCAAAAGCTTTATCTTTATGATGGAATTGATAAAATTGAGGATTTGCAGCATCATGCGAAACATTAAAACTTTCAATATCGATATCCCCTAAACTTAAAGTTTGACCAGGTTCAAAAAGATATTTTTGTGCATTATCAACTTTTCCAATCCGCTTATTCATAGCATCCCAGGTTTTTTGATTAGCGTAAATATCCATCCCATAGCGACGAGCTAAAACCCCCACACCTTGGACATGATCAATATGTTCATGTGATACTAAAATACTATCAACATCCTTTAAAGTTTTTCCAATCGAATTCATCAAACGTTCGATTCGAATTCCTGATAATCCGGCATCAACTAAGATTTTGCGTTGTGGGGTTTCAATATAAGTTGTATTCCCACTACTACCACTAGCGAGAATACTTATTTGCATATTATCTTTTTTTACCGTCACTTTAAAGATCTCCTCACTTAAAAATCTAAGACTAATTTTACCAAAAAGATCTTTTAATTTAAACAACTATCCATTTTACCCCAAAATAAAAAGAACCTGAAATTTTTCAGATTCTCTTTATTATTATTCATCCATAATTGCCCCCGTAAAGGCGTTAATACGACGAACTTGTTCACTTCCTGAAGTTTTACTTTGAATCGTAAAGTTCCATGTCGGAATATAAATCGTATTATTATTTACATCTAATAGTCTCGTATAAGCCATTGTTGCATCTTTAATTTCAGAATTCGCTGGTAATTTATTGTATTGATAAAGCCAAATCAAAGCTTTCTTTTCGCTAATCGTTTGTCTTTTTTCCCGTAATAAATCCGGTTTTTCTAAATATTTTTGGGTATATCCCGTTACGTAGCCATTTTTAACCGTAAATCTTAATTGACCTTCCGGCGCGTAAACAGGAACTCCTTCTACAACTTGCGTATAAGTAACCAAATTTTTATTCGACAATCCTTTACTATAACGGTATTGCTTTCCATGAACAATTTGGTCGGCATTCTTAACTACAGCGTCCAATGTTTTTTGCGGATGATTAATATCTTTAATCCGAATTACCGTTGGAAATTCGCCCGTTAATTTATTATTTTCATAGTCCCATTCTTGATACCGTAAATTTTCCGCATCTTCTTTTAAATTATTATTAATGGGGCTAGCAAAATAATATCCTTCTTTTTTATCATCATCAATTGTTTTAACTGTAATTTGATCATTACGAATACTCTTGATAATAGAACTATCGCTACCTTGGGTAATATTTGTCGTTGAATCAACCATCGTTGTTTGTTGAATATACGAGAAAATCAAGAAGATATCAAGCGCAATAAACGCAATAAAAAAGATAATTTCAATTCTTTTAAAATTCATTAATCATCCTCCTATTCCTGATTTTCTTGCTTACCACTTTGATAATCCATCCAAGTATCACCAATTTTAACGTAATAGGTTGGCTTTAAATCCACAACTTGATTATTACTTAGATTTTTATGCCATGCATAAGCGAGTTTTATTTCTTTAATTTTATTTTTTTGAACCCCCATTTTTTCAAACAGTTCCAACACTTCATTGGTAGATGGTAATTCTACGTTACTGTTATTATTAGGCACTGGCACTTGCAGACTATACAATGAAAAATTAATTTTTTCGCCATTACCATTTAACGTTGTAAAGCGATAATCACCATAACCTTTATCTGAAACAATTGGAAATCCTGAAATATAACCTCGATAATCAATCTCTTTTTTCTTCGGATTATACGTCGAATAACGGACATCATCTAGACTAACCCCTAAAGAATTAAGCTGATTCAAATTTCTTCGCAAAATTTGGTTGAAATTATCACTTTCATTTTTGAAAGTCTGTTTAATTCCATAATTAACATACTCAACGTTTTTTAATTTATTTTTTAACGTTAATCGTTGATTAGCGCCATCAGAATAAATAATATCTCCATCTTTTTCTTTAGTACTAATTGAAGTACTTGTACCCAAGAGTTTATTGGTAAAATTACCAATCGTATCTTTCGTTAGTAAATAACTATATTGTGGCAATTTTACACCTTCTGGGTAGGTCCATATATATTGATTATCATTAATTTTTTCAAAGTTAATCGCAAGTTCTCTAGTATTTTTCTTAGCTGCAATTTGTTCAATATTGGATGTATTCAAATACTTCACTTTAACTTCAAAAATTTCTTTAGTTTTACTATTTCCAATATAAATTATATTTGACTTACCAGCAGGAAAGATAATCTGATTAATAGTGAATTTTTCAAAATTTTTATAATTATTTGGCACCTGCTTGAATAATATTTTCACCAATTTAAGAGGTACAACATCCGAATAATTTAAAATGTAAGACTGTTTCATATTAATAACATCATCAAATTGCGCCTTATTTTGTTGATGAATCGAAATAATTCTTACTTTATTCATCGTGGCTTTCGTCGTTTGTAAAATATCGTATTTAGTATTAATCAACTGTACCTTTTTTCCAGTAGCTTTGGTATACATCAAACTTGTGGGGGTATAGATGTCATCGAGGCTCTTTTTAGCTTCTTCAGGAATATTATCATTAGTGGTGCTTTTATTTTCCTGCCTTTGTCTAATTTGTTCAAAACCAGTTGGATTTACCCAAATTAACCATGAAAATACAATACTAATTAAAAGGGTTAACACAACCCCTAGATGTAAAATCCACGCTTTAATTTTCATCCCATAAATCCTCCTCATTATATTCCTCGTATGGAAGAGAAATATAGAAAGTTGACCCCTTACCTTCCACACTATCAACCCAAATGCGGCCATGATGCATTTCAATTACTTCTTTGGAGATTGCTAAACCTAATCCGGTTCCACCTTGAGCTCGCGAACGTGCTTTATCAACTCTAAAGAAGCGATCAAAAACATGCTTTAAATCCTTCTTTGGAATCCCTAATCCTTGGTCGGTAATACTTAAAATGACATGATTATGCGTTTCAAATAAACGACAAGTAATGACGCCTCCATCTGGTGAATACTTAATTGCATTATTCATGATGTTATCCACCACTTGAATGAACTTATCGGTATCTAATTCAACCCACAAATCCATTTCGGCCAAATCACGCTTAATCGTATAATTCTTCTTAATTTCGCGTGTATCATTATTATCTTTTTCCAACATCATATCAAAGCGATTTAAAATATAATCAACTAACCGCGTTAAATTAACCAATTCTAAATCCAATTTCATTGTTCCTGAATCCATTCTTGAAAGATTCAATAAATCATTGATCATCCGAATCATCCGATCAGTTTCATCTTGTGTCACTTTTAGAAATTCTGGAGCGACTTTAGGATCTTTCCAAGCCCCATCATTTAACGCTTCAATATAACTGCGCATACTTGTTAAAGGTGTTCTTAACTCATGAGAAACGTTGGATACGAATTGCTTTCGTTCACGATCAATTTTTTGTTGTTCAGTAACGTCATGCAATACACAAACTAACCCTGAAATAAAGCCAGATTCACGTTGAATTAATGAAAAATATGCATTTAAAATTAAATCACGTCCATTTTCAGACATGTCAACGATAATATCATCATTATTTTCAAGTAAATCACGAAGCGTATATTGATCTCTGATTGCTAAAACGTCTAAAATGGATTTTCCTAGAATTTCTTCTTCAGTCACTTCAAGAAAATCTAAGGCTTTATCATTAATGATGGTAATCCCACCACGTCTATCAGTCGCAATAACGCCATCTGACATATGTGACAAGACACTATCTAAACGACGTCTTTCGGCTTCAGAAGCTTCTTGGGTTTCTTCAACTCTGACTGAGAGGTTATTAATTCCTTCAGCTAAATCACCAAGTTCATCATTTCCATACTTCGTAACTTGTCCGGAATAATCTCCCCGTGCGATTTGGGCTGTTTGTTTTTGCATTTCTTCAATCGGTTTCGTAATTTCTTTTGCGACTAAAAATGCTAATATCATCCCAATCCCAGTTGCAATAATTGAAGCTACAGTAAAAATTACAACTACATTTGAAGTTGATTCGTATACACTTTCTAAATTAGCCCGTAAATAAACCGCACCTACAACGTTATTCGTATTTCCCGACGTACTTAAAAGCGGCGTAATGGAAATATAGTACCGTTTATTATCACTACCATTATACGTTGTTTCGGTGTAGGTTCTTCCGGTATACAACACTTGTTTAATATTGTCACTGGTTGTTTTTTGGCCGATAATTGAACGGTTACTAATATCACTTTCCCCACGAATCGTGCCTTTAGCGTCAATAATTTGAACTTCTTGGATATTAGCGTTATTAATATCACTTAAAATCGAATTAATTTTTCGGTCGGATTTTTGGACATTTGAATCCGCTAATGCCGCCATTAATGAATTATCGATATAAGTTGATAATTCGACTCGTTGCTTAAAATCTTTCAAATTCTCATTACGTAGCTGTTGCACAAAAGTAGCCCCGACAATTTGAAATGTTATTAATAGTAACAATGCAAATATCAGGGCTATCTTAAAGTGAATTGATCGGAGAAAGTTGAAATTTAACTTCATAACATTTTCTCCTTTATACCTATTCTACTTCAGGATTTCGAAGATAATATCCCACACCACGCCGAGTTACTAACCACGTTGGACGACTTGGGTTATCTTCAATTTTTTCTCTCAAACGTCTAACAGTTACGTCAACCGTACGCACATCCCCAAAGTAATCATATCCCCACACCGTTTGTAATAAGTGTTCGCGTGTCATTACTTGACCTAAGTGACGGGCAAGGTAATACAACAATTCAAACTCCCGATGTGTTAATTCAATTCGTTTATCATTTTTAGAAACTGTATATTCGTTTGGGTGAATTGTAAGTTCTTTAATTGTAATATCAGTTTCTTTTTCTTCATCAACCGTTACTTTAGATTCAACAGTTGATTGACGGCGTAAGTTAGCTTTAACTCGCGCGATTAATTCACGATTAGAAAATGGCTTTGTTACATAATCATCAGCCCCTAATTCTAATCCTAAAACTTTATCAATTTCTGAATCCTTCGCTGTTACCATAATAATTGGCATGTCATGAGTTTTTCGCACTTCTCTTGCTACTTCTAACCCATCAACTTTTGGCAACATCAAATCAAGTAAAATTAAATCTGGTTGGATTTCTTCAACCTTATCTAAAGCTTCTTGACCATCATAGGCAGTGTATACCTCATAACCTTCTTTAGTTAAGTTAAATTTAACGATGTCTGAAATTGGTTTTTCATCATCAACAACTAAGATTTTTTTCATTTTATTGCCTCCTTGAAGACACTCTTTAAAACTAGTTAGTGTGCTTTTAACATCACATTAAGTGCCAGTTTCATAGTCTATTATAACTTATTTCGTAAATATAGTCGATTTCCCCTAGTTTTGTGTTATGTTATTTAATATGACTATGCAAATTCTGATAAGAGGGCCTATAAATGAAAGAATTAACTTGTAATCAAACCCTTGCAATTACAAGTCATCGTGTAATTGCAAATGATTTAAATGAACATGAAACCGTGTATGGTGGCAGATTGCTTGAAATGCTTGATGGAACGGCTTCAATTTCTGTTTCAAGACTTTGTCGTAGTTTAAGCGTCACTGCTGCAATCGATAACTTAAATTTCATTGCACCGTTTAAACTCCAAGATTCCTTTTGTATTGAATCTTATGTTACCGGCGTTGGAAAACGTTCTATTGAAGTTTTTGTTAAGATTATCGGCGAACATATTGAAACAGGTGAACGTTTTTTAGGATTAACTGCTTTTTTAACCTTTGTCGTCACAAAAAAAGAGGTTGAATTACCTGCAATTATGCCAGTTACTGCTGAACAAAAAGATCTTTGCTCAACTTATCCAGACCGACAAAAACAACGTCAATTAAATCGAATTAAACAAGCACAATTAATTAAAAACATCAACTTAAATTTACCTTGGGATTAATATCACTTACATAAAGTAAGCTAAATAATTGTTCACGTTTGGGAGTTATGTTATGATTATGCCAGTAGGAAAAAGATTTATTACGAAAGAAGGTATATTATGGCAAATAAATATGATGTAATTGTTATTGGTGCAGGTCCTGGTGGAATGACAGCAGCTCTTTATGCATCACGTGCTAACTTAAAAGTAGCAATGCTTGACCGTGGAGTTTACGGTGGTCAAATGAATAATACAGCTGAAGTTGAAAATTATCCTGGATTTAAGTCAATTCTTGGTCCTGACTTGGCTGAAGAAATGTTCCAAAGTTCAACTCAATTCGGTGCTGAATTTGTTTATGGTAATGTTGAAAATGTTACAGTTGATGAAGAAGGTACTAAACACGTTATAACAGATGAAGGCGAATTAGTTGCCCCAGTTGTAATTATCGCAACTGGATCTCAATACCGTAAATTAGGTGTCCCTGGAGAAGATGAATACAGTGGACGTGGTGTTTCTTACTGTGCCGTTTGTGATGGTGCTTTCTATCGTGATAAACCTGTAGCAGTTATTGGCGGTGGAGATTCTGCCGTTGAAGAAGGTATGTATCTTGCTAACTTAACTTCAGAAGTTAACGTAATTCACCGTCGTGATCAATTACGTGCACAAAAGATCCTTCAAGATCGTGCTTTTGCAAACGATAAGATGAACTTTACTTGGGATACAGTTGTAACTGAAATTGTTGGTGATGACAAAAAAGTTACCGGTGTAAAATTACACAACAAACAAACAGGTGAAGATAGCACTATGGATGTAAACGGTGTCTTCATCTATGTTGGTAACATCCCTATGACAGAACCATTCAAAGAACTTGGAATCACAGATGATGCTGGTTGGATTCTTACAGACGACCACATGCAAACACAAGTTCCTGGTATTTTTGCAGTTGGTGATGTACGTGCGAAATTCCTTCGCCAAATCACAACTGCTGTAGGCGATGCAAGTATTGCCGGCCAAGAAGCATTCGCTTATATCGAAGCTTTAGAAAAATAATATCTCCAACAAAAATGTGGCTAAAAAACGCATAATTAAAAAACCTTAAGCTATTACGTTGACACAAACGTTAATTGCTTAAGGTTTTTATTTTTACTATTTTTTCAGCCGCTTTGAACTATTTTACATCATCTTTTTTAAGATAATTAAGGAGAAATTCAAGTGCTTCTTTGTAAGATAAATTACTTTTTTCCATCACTTGTTGAATAATTTTTTGCGTTGAACTAAGTTTCTTTACATCCATGTTTTTCTCCTTTTTCATTAAAAATCTTTTTAAAGTAAAACAGCAAGAAAATCATTTTTTAATGTTTCTTGCTGTTTATCTATTTTTACATTTCTTCCCAAACGTTTTCTAAAACATTAGTTTGATCACGATCTGGACCAACTGAGAATGTTGAGACTTTAACGCCAACTAATTCTTCAATGCGTTTTATGTAGTTACGTGCGTTTTCTGGAAGTTCTTCAAGAGTCTTGCATCCTGTAATATCTTCTTTCCAACCTGGAAGAGTTTCATATACAGGAACACATTTATCAAGTTCCTTAAGACTAGCTGGATAGTGGTAAATTTTTTCACCATTTAATTCATAAGCTGTACAAATCTTAAGTTCATCCAATCCTGTAAGAACGTCAACACAGTTTAAGCAAAGATTTGTTAACCCTGATACACGCTTAGAGTGACGCATAACAACGCTATCAAACCAACCAATTCGGCGTGGACGTTTAGTAACAGTTCCGTATTCATGACCTGCTTCGCGGATATAATCACCAATTTCATTCTTTAATTCAGTTGGGAATGGACCATCACCAACACGTGAAGTATATGCCTTGCAAGCACCAACAACTTTAGTAACTTTAGCAGGGCCAACGCCTCCACCAGTTGTTACCCCCCCGGCAATTGGATTAGATGAAGTAACAAATGGGTATGTACCATGATCAACATCTAACATTACCCCTTGAGCACCTTCAAATAAGACATTTTTGCCATTATCTAAAGCATCGTTAAGGATAACAGAGGTATCAGTCACGTATTTTTTCAATTCTTGACCATATTCATAATATTCTTCAAAGATATCGTCGAATTTTAATGGCTTTTCATCATACATTTTTTCAAATAAGCGATTCTTTTCTTCTAAGTTTGTTCGTAACTTAGTTTCAAATGTATCTTTTTCAAGTAAGTCAGCCATGCGAATCCCTACACGTGCTGATTTATCCATGTATGCTGGTCCAATTCCTTTTTTAGTTGTTCCAATTTTATTATCTTTTTTGGCAGCTTCTTGCAAACCATCTAATACGATGTGATAAGGTAAAATCACATGTGCACGATTAGAAATACGGAGATTATCCGTTGAGATTCCATTTTCATGAAGATATTTTAATTCTTCAACTAATGATTTAGGGTTTAATACAACCCCATTTCCGATAACACTAATTTTGTTGGCATCAAAAATACCAGATGGGATTAAACGTAATTTGTATGTCTTACCATCAAATGCAATAGTATGACCTGCATTATCTCCACCTTGGTAACGCGCGATTACATCGGCGTTTTGGCTAAGGAAATCTGTAATCTTACCTTTTCCTTCATCGCCCCATTGACTACCTACAACTACTATTGATGACATAAATTATCCACCTCGAATTATATTAATATGGTTTTCCATATCTAAAGTGTTTTCACACTAACCTCGATAATTGTAACAATAATTTTTAGTTTGTTCAAGCTAAATACGAATTATTAACTTTAAAATCACCAATCAATCTCGCTAAATTCATTTTTCGTTCGGCTTTAACTTAGGATAGTCGTTAAAATATAATTATTCTTTTTACTTTGACTTAAAAAGGCGTATAAAAAAAGGATTAGCTCAAACTTTATTTTTGCTAATCCTTTTTTTATTATTTATATGATACTTCATTTAAGTAATCTTTAATTAATTGCGTATCTTGATCATTGTCTTGTAAAACTAAACGTGGCATTACATTGGCACGTGGAGCGTGATGACGAATCATTCGAATGCTTCGTCCTTCACCACGTGAAACTGCGTTAAATGAAACAACAGGGACAATATTTTTATTGCTAAAGTTGTGCTTCTTTAAAACTTGCTTAACAATCATTGGCGCAGTATCGTACCAAATTGGGTATGCCAAGAAAATTGTATCATAATCGTCAATATCATCTAACTTTGATACAACTTCTGGTGTAGCTGCTGTAACCCATTCTACAAAAGCTCTTCCCTTAGGATCAGCTTTATAAGGCTTTGTTCCTTCAATTTCAACAATATCTGCATTTGTTTGTGCTTGTACCTTTTGGGCTAAACGCTTTGTTTTTCCTGCAGGTGAAAAATACAATACAAGTGCTTTTTTAGTTGGTTCTGTAAATTTAGTAGCAGTTGGTGTTACTAAGCGAGTAAAGTAAAACCAAATTGCTGCAATTACAAAAACCGCAATAATAATTGCATAAATCATTACAATCCTTCTTTCTTGAAGTTTTTGACTATTTAATTATTTAAAATTAATGCCTTATTCTTTTATACCACTTTATCTTAAAATTGTCATCATCTCTTTACATTGCCGGCTCTTGTTGTCCATAAGCAATCCCCGTAAACTTATTATACGATTTAATAAATAACAATTTGACGGTCCCTCTAGCTCCAGCACGGTTTTTTTCAATAATTAATTCCACTTCTCCTACATCTTGATTTTGTGGATTAACTTCTTCTTGGCTATCATCATCATTCTTTTCACCGCGTTCATAGTAATCATCACGGTATAGGAATGCAACAATATCGGCATCTTGTTCAATCGAACCTGATTCACGAATATCTGATAACACTGGACGCTTATCTTGACGTTGTTCAACGCCACGAGAAAGTTGAGAAAGCGCAATAATTGGAATTGATAATTCCTTTGAAAGTTTCTTTAATTGACGTGAAATTTCTGAAACTTCTTGTTGCCGACTTTCTTTATTGCTACCTTCAATTAATTGAAGATAATCGACAACAACTAAGCCAAGATTTCCTCTTTCTTTAGCCAAACGACGGCATTTAGCGCGAATTTCTGCCATTTTAATCCCAGGAGTATCATCAATAAAAATTTGAGAACGTGATAATGACCCCATGGCCACAACTAAATTTGACCATTCATTTTCATCTAATTGTCCTGTTCTTAAATCATTAGCATTAATTGAACCTTCAGCGCATAATAAACGATTAACTAAAGATTCGGCACTCATTTCAAGTGAGAAAATTGCCACACTAACATCATTATCACGGGCGACGTTTTGGGCAATATTAAGCGCAAAGGCAGTTTTACCAACCGCAGGACGCGCCGCTAAGATAATTAAGTTATCAGGTTGTAAACCAGCTGTCATTTTATCAATTTCCCGATACCCCGTTGAAATTCCAGTAATATCTGAATCTTGCTTAGATAATCGATCAATTTCTACTAAAGCATCATCTAAAACGTCTTTAATTGCTCTAAATCCGCTCCGACTATTTCTTTCAGAAACATTCATAATTTGGCGTTCTGCATCATCGAGTAGCGCAGGCACATCTTGTTCATTATCATTAGCTTTAGAAATAATATTATTTGCTGCTAAAATTAAACGCCTCAACATTGATTTTTCTTCGACAATCTTAGCATAATGAACGATATTAGCAGCCGTTGGTACTGAACCAGCTAATTCAGCAATATAAATCACACCACCAACATCTTCTAATTGATTATTTTTAGTTAAACGATCTTGAATCGTCAAGACATCAATTGCTTCACTATCATCATTTAAATCAATCATTGCTTGGAACAATAATTGATGGGCTCGACGATAAAAGTCATTGGGTTCAAGATACTCCATTGCATCTGCCAATGCATCTTGATTTAAAAATATTGCCCCTAAAACTGCTTGTTCGGCTTCAATATTTTGTGGGGGAAGATTTTCATTTAAAAGCTCGTTATCCATTAATATTTCCTTCTTCTTTAATATACAAAGAGGTTGGGAATTCGTTATCCTCAACCTCCATTTTTTATTATATATCTTATTGTTCTGAAACGTGTACACGAATCTTAGCTGAAACTTCATTGTGAAGCTTAACAGGAACGTTTACATATCCCATTGTCCGAATTGGTTCGTGTAATTCCATCTTACGCTTGTCAATTTTCATTCCAAATTGTTTTTCAAGCGCTTGTGAAATTTGTTTACTTGTAATTGAACCAAATAAGCGACCATCAGCACCTGCTTTAGCCTTTAATTCAACAACGCGTTCGCCTGATTCTAATAATTTCTTTAATTCTTTTGCTTCTTCTAAAATTTCAGCTTCTTTTTTAGCTTCAGCACGCTTTTGTCCCTTCAATTCACTCATTGCTTGAGCATTAGCTTGCTTAGCTTTATTTTGCTTGATTAAAAAGTTGGCGTATCCATCTGGAAGATCTTTAACTTCTCCACGACGACCTTTTCCTCTAACATCTTCAGTAAAAATAATTTTCATAATATTATTCCTCCTCCTGATTTTGTTCATCATCTGGTTCTTTTTGACTGATTAAGTTTAATAAAGTTTCTTTAACTTCTTCCATACTTTCATCAGTAATTTGGGTTGCGGCATTTGAAAGGTGTCCGCCACCTCCCATTTGTTCCATAATGATTTGAACATTACTATCACCGTTACTTCTTGCAGAAATTCCGATAACATTTTCACTTCTATATGTTACCACATATGAAGCTTTAACTCCGCTGACATTTAATAATGAGTCAGCGGCTTGTGCTGCAATAATTGGGTCATAGATAACCCCAGTTTCTCCAAAGACAACTGCATTTCCATCCCCAACAAATTGCACACGGTCAATCAAATGATTGCGGTGTAAGAAATTAGTTACATTTTCTTTCATAAAATGTTGGGCCAATTGCGAGTCAGCACCAACAGAACGAAGATAGCTTGCAGCATCAAAGGTTCTTGTTCCGGTTCTTAAAGAAAACGATTTTGTATCAATAATAATCCCTGTCAACATAGCTGTTGCTTCAATTCGATTAATTGGCTCGCCTTCATGAACTTGATATTCAAACATTTCTGTAATTAACTCACATGTTGAACTAGCATATGGTTCAATGTATACCAACATCGGATTTTCAGGAAATTCTTCGCCCCGACGGTGATGGTCAATAATAATCACATGTTCTTTAAGTCCTTGATACAATTCAAGACTAGCTGAAATTGATGGCTTAGAGACATCAACCATAACTAATAAGCTTCCATTAGTTTGCTTTCTTAAAGCTTCTTCTGGTGTGATGATACTTCCTTTAATTTCAGGATAATTTTCTAATTCTTGTAATAATTTTTCAATGTCAGAATGTAGATTATCAGTATCGATAACAATCCAACAATTTTTATTATTCATTTGTGCAATTCTTCTTATTCCAAGACAAGCTCCAATAGAATCCATGTCCGGTTGCTTATGTCCCATTACAAAAATTTCATCTGCTTGGCGCATAACTTCTTGTAATGCTTGTGAAATCATTCGTGCCCGCACACGCGTTCTTTTTTCCATTGGATTAGTTTTTCCACCATAAAAACGTGCCTTACTGTCTTCACTGCCCCGAACTACAACTTGGTCTCCTCCACGACCTAATGCAAGGTCTAAGTTACTTTGAGAAAGCTTAGAGAGTTCATTTAATTCTGCATCCCCATAAGCCACCCCTATACTTAAAGTAACTGGAATATTTTGTTTTGAAGTATGTTCGCGAATATTATCTAAAAGTTTAAATTTATCTTGTTCCATCTCTTCTAAAGTATTTGTGTACCCTAAAAGAAAATAATGGTCCTCATCTAAACGTTTTAAAAACATTCCCATATTCTTCGCCCAATTTGTAAGCTCATTAGTAATGTAGTTGCTAAGGTCAGAAACGTTTTTATCCGTCATGGTTTGAGTAACTTCATCGTAATTATCGATAAAGATTTGCCCAAATACTAATCTGGAATCTTCATAACGCTTTTGGATTTTGGCATAGTGCGTAATTTCAAACATATACACCGCATTCAAATCTTTTTGAATGAGAATGTTGAAATCCTTATCTTGCCACTTCACTTCAAAGGTTGAAGTTTCATCCTTTTTATCTTGAATTACCGTTGCTAATTCAGAAGTGATATCTTGAAGTTTATATCCAAGGACAGCTTCTTGTCCGAAATAGCTTTGCATTGTCGGATTAACCCATTGAACTTCATCATCATCATTTAAAACTAAAACTCCGATTGGCATTTTAAGTAATGCTTCTTGTTCACTTCTTTTAATCCGATATGATAATTCTGATAAATAAGATACCTTGTCTTGAGAAATTTGATCTAGTGTTACTATTACAAAAATAATAATCCCGAGAATTAATAGCGTTAAGCCTATTCCTAAAATAAGATTAATACTTATTGCAAGTGCACAACTAATAGTTGCTAACACCAGTAAGATAAAGAGAATTGTACGTAAATGCACATTTTCAATAAACTCTGGCATTTTCCAAAAATTCATGGAAAAAATACGTTTCATTATGATTCTCCTTTTATTCTCAAAATTGAGTACTGACTATATTTTACCATATTACAATAAATAAAGGCCAAGACATTTGTCTCGACCTTTAAATTGTTATGAGTTATATAATTATTGGTTTAAGTATACCATTAATTATCGACACTTGTAATATATTTTACAAATTATTATCCATTCTTAAGAAAGTGTTATAAATTGACAAAAAGAAAGTAACTAATGTATATTTTTATGAATAAATCGTTTACAAAATTTATTGCTATTGTTTTTTTAGAGGAGTATTTATGTTTAATAAAAAAATAATTACAATTCTTGGAGCTTGTGGAAATAAATCTACTACTTCAGCTAATTCTAAACAACAAATGACTGTTGCTGTAATTGATGATATGACTACATTAAATGCTGCTAAATATAGTGATTTGGTTAGTTTAGAAGCCATTCAAAACTCATATGAAGGGTTATATTGTTTTGATCAAAAAGGTAAGCCTGTTTTAGCTGGAGCAACCAAAGTTTCAACCAACACTGATAAAACAGTTTATACTTTTGATTTACGCAAAGATGCTAAATGGTCAAATGGTGATCCTGTGACTGCACAAGATTACGTTTATGCTTGGAAAAAGCTTGCTGACCCTAAAACAGCATCTCCTAACTCACAACGAATTGATTCAATTAAAACAAGTTGTTGAATACATGCAAAGTCAATTACAAAAGAACTTACCTGGTCTTAAAGTTAAGGTTCGTTCAATTCCTTTAAAGGCACGTTTAGCTGCAACACGGAATTATGATTTCCAAGTAGTATATGGTACATGGCAACCAGACTATGCCGATCCTGTTAACTTTATCGCTGATGGTGGCCAATATCATTTAAATACTGATTATACAAATAAGCAATTCCTTGATGATTTAGAAAAAGCTAAGACAACTTACGCTTCAGATCCAAAGAAACGCTTTGAAACTCTTGTTGATGCAGAAACACAACTTATTAAAAAAGATGCATATTCTGCTCCTGTATATCAAGGTGCAATGACATATCTCTTAAATTCAAAAGTTAAAGACTTGAATATTTCTCCATACGGAACGGTATTACTTTATCGTGATACTTATATTAAGTAATATTTTAAAAGACCGAGTTTTTCGGTCTTTTTTTATTAGTTAACATATTATTTATTTATTCAATTTATTAGTGGTAAAATATATAGTAGAATTAATTAGAAGTAATTTTAGAAGGGAAAACGATATGAAAAAACGTAACCTCATTATATCCGGTCTAGTAGTCCTTACTTTAGGCTTAGGCGCATGTTCAAATCAAAAACAACAAAGTGCTCCTACTAAAACATCAAGTAGTGTAAAGATGGAAAAAACAGTTCAAGTAATTGATCAAGAACTAAATCCTATTGACGGCTTGGAATACCACTTAAATAAAGTAACAACAGAACAATTAGTTAATATTCCATCAAACTACACTAAAGCAGAAAAAGCGTTAAAGAAAAAGAGTGGCCTTGGAAGTAAGTATTACCGCACAACTATTACTTATACTGTTACTAACCAAAGTGAATCTCCTATTGATTTAGAAAAAGTATCTTTATCAATAACTACTGATCACAAAAAAGGCTTCACAGCAAAAGGAAATGTAAACCATTACGTATTTAATGGGATTACATCAGGTTATCAATTAGAAGCAGGTGCTTCAAAAAATGGTAAACTAGTAATTTTATCTTCTCATAAGCTTGATTTAAGCAAGTTTAAGCTTCATATTAACACTTCAGGGGATACGGACGATACAAACGTTTTATCCGATTCAGACGCAAAAGAAGCTAATTCTGAAGCAAGTTCAAATTCATCATCTGCTGCTTCATCAGAAGCAAGCTATTCAATAGACTCTTCCTTACAATCTGAATTAGTCGCTAATGCAAAAGCTGAAGATAAATTATACAGTAATCAACAAAGTAATGCTCCACAAAGCCAAATAGAAACAAATTCGAATACACCTTCGACTTCGGATTCACATGATCACTAGTTAGTTAACTTGATAATAAAGCATCTTAACTTTTTCACAAATAAATATAAATAAAAAGAGGAATGTAATCTTAAACTACATTCCTCTTTTTATTTAGCTGTCTGAATTAATCTTTTTATTTTATAATATTTTGTACTGATGAGAATTTTAAAATGTATTTTAAGATTCTCATCAGTATTTTTTTGGTGTAAAATTGTACAAAAAAAGAGAAGTCGATTGAACCCCGGCTTCTCTAAGAAAGGATCGACTTCTCTATGACTAATATTATCAATATTTTTAACAGGAATTAAAGCTATTCATGTTATTTTTTGAATAAATTAAAAGACAAATAACTTAACTATTCCTTCTTCAAATATATTTAACTGGTTTTCTTCATCAGCATTAATTGACAAAGAAGCAATAAAAAAAGCCTAACCTCATGTTAGACTTACCTGTTACTATACCGGTGATCGGGGTCGAACCGATACATCCTAATGGATACTGGATTTTGAGTCCAGCGCGTCTGCCAATTCCGCCACACCGGCATTTTAGTTAGCACCCTTAGGAACTAAAGGCGGTAACCGGATTTGAACCGGTGATAAAGGTTTTGCAGACCTCTGCCTTACCACTTGGCTATACCGCCATAAAGGACCAAATCCTTAAAAAATTGGGGTAGCTGGATTCGAACCAGCGCATGACGGTACCAAAAACCGTTGCCTTACCGCTTGGCTATACCCCAATAAGGGCGAAAGACGGGATTCGAACCCGCGCGTGCCGGAGCCACAATCCGGTGTGTTAACCAACTTCACCACTTTCGCCATATATGGCAGGGATAGTAGGAATCGAACCCACAATGACGGTTTTGGAGACCGTAGTTATACCGTTTAACTATATCCCTATAATAAATGGAAGGGAGTGGATTCGAACCACCGAACCCGAAGGAGCGGATTTACAGTCCGCCGCGTTTAGCCAGACTTCGCTACCCTTCCATAATGGCGCGGGACGGAATCGAACCGCCGACACAAGGAGCTTCAATCCTTTGCTCTACCAACTGAGCTACCGAGCCATTTGAATTAAATATTCAATTAACGGTCCATACCGGATTCGAACCGGTGGTCTCCTGCGTGACAGGCAGGCGTCCTAACCAACTAGACCAATGAACCAAAAAATATGGAGGATACAGGGTTCGAACCTGTGACCCCCTGCTTGTAAGGCAGATGCTCTCCCAGCTGAGCTAATCCTCCAAAAGTGACCCGTACGGGATTTGAACCCATGTTACCGCCGTGAAAGGGCGGTGTCTTAACCACTTGACCAACGGGCCATATTATATTTGTTAACGGAGAGCAAGGGATTCGAACCCTTGAAACAGGTCATACCCGTTTACATGATTTCCAATCATGCTCCTTCGGCCTCTCGGACAGCTCTCCATTACAAACTCCGGTAGGCGGACTCGAACCGTCGACACCCTGATTAACAGTCAGATGCTCTACCAACTGAGCTATACCGGAATAATCAGCACGGCAACTTCCTACCCTCGCAAGGGGCGATCCCCTAACTACTATCGGCGTTATGAAGCTTAACTTCTGTGTTCGGAATGGGAACAGGTGTATCCTTCATGCCATCG
>NZ_BAML01000008.1 GCF_000615845.1 Ligilactobacillus hayakitensis DSM 18933 = JCM 14209 | reverse complement strand
CATTATTAGACCTCTACGTGTATTAATATACGTAAAAATATTTTTAAATCTTAAATTAATGTTGACACTGAACATTAAAACATGATATTCTATGTAAGGTGCTTTATGTGATCAGTTTCTCTTAATTAATAAGACATGCTGGCTGTGAGCAACATGCACGAAGATACGTACATATGGGGACGTAATTTTTTTATCAATAAAAATGAAACTCCTGGATGTGTGTACTTAAATAACACTTTTAAATTAAGGAAGGAGGAAGCTTTAGAGATGCCTACAATTAACCAATTGATTCGTAAAGGTCGTAAATCTAAAGGTTCAAAATCAAATTCCCCAGCTTTAAACTTTGGGTATAACAGTTACAAGAAAGTACAAACTAACAATTCAGCTCCACAAAAGCGTGGTGTAGCTACTCGTGTTGGTACAATGACACCAAAGAAGCCTAACTCAGCTTTACGTAAGTATGCTCGTGTTCGTTTGTCAAACTTAATCGAAGTTACAGCTTACATTCCTGGTATTGGCCACAACTTACAAGAACACTCAGTTGTTCTTATCCGTGGTGGTCGTGTAAAGGATTTACCTGGGGTACGTTACCACATCGTTCGTGGTGCTTTAGATACTGCAGGTGTAGAAGGCCGTATGCAAAGTCGTTCTAAGTACGGTGCTAAGAAGCCTAAAAAATAATTAAATTTTAACTTTTAACTAGAATTTGAGGAGGTTATCTAGATGCCAAGAAAAGGTGGCGTTGCAAAACGCGAAGTGCTCCCAGATCCAATTTATAACTCAAAATTGGTTACTCGCTTAATCAACCGTTTGATGTTAGATGGTAAGCGCGGGACTGCATCAAAGATTTTATACCAAGCATTTGATATTATTAAGGAACAAACAGGAAACGAACCATTGGAAGTGTTCGAAGAAGCAATGAAGAACATTATGCCTGTTCTTGAAGTTAAGGCACGCCGTGTTGGTGGTTCAAACTACCAAGTTCCTATCGAAGTTCGTCCAGATCGTCGTACAACTTTAGGTTTACGCTGGTTAGTTCAATACTCACGTTTACGTGGTGAACACACAATGTCAGAACGTTTAGCTAAAGAAATCATGGACGCAGCTAACAACACAGGTGCAGCTGTTAAGAAACGTGAAGATACTCACAAGATGGCTGACGCTAACCGTGCATTCGCACACTACCGCTGGTAATTTTTTGAAATGGCTGTTATATGGTTTGTTTAATCCTTATAATAGTCATTTTTTTGAAGAAATAGTATTTTAAAATTTGGAAGGAGAGTAATTCTCAATGGCAAACCGTGAATTCCCTTTGGAAAAAACACGTAATATCGGTATTGTTGCCCACATCGATGCTGGTAAGACAACAACTACTGAACGTATCTTGTACTATACTGGTAAGATCCACAAGATTGGTGAAACACACGATGGTGCTTCACAAATGGACTGGATGGAACAAGAACAAGAACGTGGTATCACAATTACATCAGCTGCTACAACAGCTCAATGGAAAGAAAATCGTATCAACATCATCGATACTCCAGGACACGTTGACTTTACTGTCGAAGTAGAACGTTCATTACGTGTTCTTGATGGTGCTGTAGTTGTTCTTGATGCTCAATCAGGTGTAGAACCACAAACTGAAAACGTATGGCGTCAAGCTACAACATATGGTGTTCCACGTATCGTATTCATCAACAAGATGGATAAGATTGGTGCTAACTTTGACTACTCAGTTGGTACAATTGCTGATCGTTTACAAGCAAACCCATTACCTGTTCAAATGCCTATCGGTGCAGAAGATAACTTTGAAGGTGTTATCGACTTAATCGAAATGAAGGCTGATTTATACGATGAAGATGAATTAGGTTCAAAATGGGATGTTGTAGACGTTCCAGATGAATATAAGGAAGATGCACAAGCTCGTCGTGATCAAATGATCGAAGCTTTAGCTGATGTTGATGAAGACATCATGGACAAGTACCTTGAAGGTGAAGAAATCAGCAACGATGAATTACGTGCTGCTATCCGTAAGGCTACTTTGAACTTGGATGTATTCCCAGTATTTGCTGGTTCTGCTTTCAAGAACAAAGGTGTTCAAATGATGCTTGATGGTGTTAACGATTACTTACCATCACCATTAGACGTTAAGCCATACAATGCTACAGATCCTGAAACAGGTGAAGAAGTTGAATTGAAGGCTGACGATAGTGCTCCATTTGCTGGTTTAGCATTTAAGATTGCTACTGACCCATTCGTTGGTCGTTTAACATTCTTACGTGTTTACCGTGGTACACTTGAATCAGGTTCATACGTATTAAACTCAACAAAGGGTAAACGTGAACGTGTAGGTCGTTTACTTCAAATGCACTCAAACCAACGTAAAGAAATCTCTGAAGTATTCTCAGGTGATATCGCTGCTGCTATTGGTTTGAAGAACACTACTACAGGGGACTCATTAACTGATCCTAAGACTCCATTAATTCTTGAATCAATGGAATTCCCAGAACCAGTTATCCAAGTTTCTGTAGAACCTAAATCAAAAGCTGACCAAGATAAGATGGACGTTGCTTTACAAAAACTTGCTGAAGAAGATCCAACATTCAAGGCTGAAACAAACCCTGAAACTGGTGAAACTCTTATCGCAGGTATGGGTGAGTTACACTTAGATATCATCGTTGACCGTATGAAACGTGAATTTAACGTTGAAGCTAGTGTTGGTGCACCTCAAGTTGCTTACCGTGAAACATTCACTAAGACTGTTCAAGCACAAGGTAAGTTCGTTCGCCAATCTGGTGGTAAAGGTCAATATGGTGACGTTTGGGTTGAATTTACACCAAACGAAGAAGGTAAAGGCTTCGAATTCGAAGATGCTATTGTCGGTGGTGTTGTTCCTCGTGAATACATTCCTTCAGTAGAACAAGGTTTGAAGGAAGCTATGCAAAACGGTGTTCTTGCAGGTTACCCATTAATTGACGTTAAGGCTAAGTTATATGATGGTAGTTACCACGATGTCGATTCATCAGAAGCTGCATTTAAGGTTGCTGCATCATTAGCATTACGTAACGCTGCTTCAAAAGCTGGTGCTGTAATTCTTGAACCAGTTATGAAGGTTGAAATCATCACACCAGAAGATAACTTGGGTGATGTTATGGGTCACGTAACTGCTCGTCGTGGTCGTGTTGAAGGTATGGAAGCTCGTGGTAACGCACAAGTTGTTAACGCTTTTGTTCCATTGGCAGAAATGTTCGGATACGCAACAACACTTCGTTCAGCAACACAAGGTCGTGGTACATTCACAATGACAATGGACCACTACGAACCAGTTCCTAAGGGTATCCAAGAAGATATCATTAAGAAGAACGGTGGAAATGCTGCTGAATAATCAGTAATGATATTAAAATAAAAAAGCTGGGTTTTTCCCAGCTTTTTTTATATGGTTTTAAAAGTATGATTTCATGTTAATATCGTTTTTGAAACTGCGCTTTAAATTATAGAAATGATACTTTTGGGCATTAAATTTATCCAATTTCTCGATGATTTCATCCGTAGATAATGGATTTTTTGATGTGAGTTGGCGCATAATTTCATTTTCAAGTTGATTATTGCGTTGCGTAAATTCTCGGACACCTTCTTTAATTAGGGCCGCTTGTTCAGGCGAATGAAAGTTGCGATCAATGCCGAGCATGTTTTCAGCAACTGCTGGTGAATGTGCATCAATTGAAGTAATATGCTGATTAATCTCTCTTTTTTTAGCAAATGCAGCTCTCATCAATGAAAAGTATCTTCGATTTAAATTGTTTTTGAAATAATATCCAAAAGTAACACCTTTATCAAATTTAAATGATAGCAATGCTTTATGGCATTCAAAATGAGCTTCTTGCAGTAGGTCCTCCTTATCGTAGTATTTAATCGTCCAATGATTAATAGTTTTTAAAATTAAAGGTTGATACCTCTCTAAGATTTGTAAAAAAGCCTCATTGGACTGAGTATTTTGATATTCGCTGATTAATTCAGCATCGGTAAGATTGGACATAAATTTCTCCTCTATAAAATATTTGATAGGGGGTATATATCCAAGATAGCAAATATCTAAAAAGAAACCTGTCCGATTCTGACAAGACTGCAAAAAAATAAAAAAAGTCGTTTCAAATTCATAAAAATGAATTTTGAAACGACTTTTTTAATAAGCCACTTACCGGATTTGAACCGGTGACCCCCACCTTACCATGGTGATGCTCTACCTCCTGAGCTAAAGTGGCACGACTTACCAAATTATTTTAATATATTGATTTAAATTTTGCAAGCCTAGTGAAATTACTTCACAAAAATCAAGGAAGATTGTTGATAAAGCCGTGGATTAACTGTTTGAAGAAGCGTCGGAAGTTGTCCACATGTGATTATTGTTA
This sequence comes from Ligilactobacillus hayakitensis DSM 18933 = JCM 14209, assembly GCF_000615845.1. Lineage (GTDB taxonomy): Bacteria > Bacillota > Bacilli > Lactobacillales > Lactobacillaceae > Ligilactobacillus > Ligilactobacillus hayakitensis. Next base: position 60,008 of record NZ_BAML01000008.1, on the reverse strand, counting down.
ATTGATGCATGGCACGTGAACATATAGTGTATAAAATTCCGATTGCTCTTTGATCGCTATAATTCTTTTCTGAAATCCCAAATGCAATAACATTATCAAATTCTAATCCTTTAGCAAGATAAATAGGTAAAATAATCACGCCTAAAGGTAAACTGCGGCTGGAATCATCAAGTAAAGTTGGATTAAAGTCGCGTTTTAAATGTTGATATAACGCCAAAGCTTCCTTTTGATTGCGGGTAATGATAGCAACGCGGTCATCATTTTGATAACTTTGTAGTTTTATCTTTAAATTTTGGAGTGCGTGGTCATTATCTTTTGATTGAATTATTTCTGGGAGTGGACCGGTACGGGTAAAGGAAATAATTTCATTGCCATCAGGCAGGATACTCTTCATAAAATCGGTGATTTGCTGCGTTGATCGATAAGATTTATTAAGTTTAATAATATTAGCGCGTTTAAAATCTAAGTGTTGTTTATAATATGTTAATAATTCATCGGGAGTTCGAAATTCATTAAATAACGCTTGTTCACTATCGCCAAGAAGCGTGAATTTAGCTTCAGGAAAAATATAGTGTAAATACATTAATTGCGGTAAGGAGTAGTCTTGCATTTCGTCGATAAATAAGTGAGCAATTCCATGATTAACGCCGCTACCAGTTAAACGATCACGAAGATAAAGAATTGGGGCACAGTCTTCAAGCGCCATTTTGTGAAGCTCAAGGTTAGTGTCAAAAGCCTCTAAAGCTTGTGGATAGTTTTGGTTAAGAAAATCACGATATTGTGCATAAGTATCAATGAAATAGTCATTGTAAATACCATCGTACACACTTTCCCATTCTTTGTGGACAATTTTACGTCCAATATAGAATTGTTCATCTTCAAGCGATTGAAATGATCCCCGTCGTTTATTACCTAAAAGATCATAATATTGTTCGTCACTTAGACTTTCAATACGGTCTAAGACCCAATCACTGAGGGCTTCACGCTTAATTTGACGATTAAGAAATTTAATTAGCTTATTTTTAGTTTCAGAAAATTTTTGCGAAGGTTTCATTAATTGGGGTAAATTGTTATAAATTTCGTTTATTTGTGAAGTTGTGAAAAACTCGCTCCCGTTGAGATAAATTGGACGAAATTGAACGGCATTGTTTGGAAGGTTATCCACATAAGTTTCAATTTGGTGCATAAAATCTGGGTGTTCTTTTTGTTGGCGTAATTTTTTTTGAGCAACTGTTAAAGAATCTTCGTGTTCATAACGCATAAATAAATTTTCAACATTTAGGCCTTCAAAACGATTTTTTAAAAATTCAGCCAAAGTAACTTGGCGCATGTTGCGTTCGCCTAAGCTTGGAAGGACTTCAGAAATGTAATGACTAAACAAAAGATTAGGTGAAAAGAGAACAATTTGATCCGCTTCTAGTTTATCGCGACTATGATAAAGTAAAAAGGCGATTCGTTGTAAAATTGCGGAAGTTTTACCGGATCCTGCAACTCCTTGAACTAATAAAAGATCGTGTTTAGTATCACGAATGATGTCATTTTGTTCTTTTTGAATCGTTGCGACGATATTGCGCATATATTCATCAGAGTGTTCGCCTAATACATTTTGTAAAATTTCATCGCCAACAGTTTCATTAGTATCGAACATATTAATAATCTTGCCATTTTCGATAGTAAATTGACGTTTTTTAAGCAGGTTTGTTTCTTCATTTCCCATGGGTGTTTGATAAGATACTTTACCTAAAGCTCCGTTATAGTAAATTGAAGAAATCGGAGCGCGCCAATCATAGATTAAAAAGTCATGGTTATCATCAACTAATGAAGCAGTCCCAATATAAAGTGTTTCTGGTTGTGATTCATCGGGATCTTGAATATCAATTCTGCCAAAGTAAGGAGAATCATTGAGAATCTTTAGGGTATCTAATTGTTTTTTTAGAATATTTTCATTTTCTAAAGTTTTGGCCACTAAATTTTTTTGTTGTTGTACTTCAGCGTTGGTTTCCATTTGATCATCAACTTCTAATGTATTGATGCGAGCGTTTTGAACATAATTACGTTCAACGGAGCTCGTTTCTTGATGGGCTTTTTCGTATTCTATTTGGGTTGTTGCTTGCTGTTTTTTAATTTCTTTAATCACAGAATCAACCCGAGTTTGTTCTAATTGGCGTTGATTATCCACAAAATCAATCCTTTCTGATTTTTCTTGCGCAATAATGTTAGCATGGATTAACTAATTCGACAAGAATTAACAATTCTATAAAAAAACCTAAAGTCATTTTTGACTTTAGGTTAAAAATCTTCATCTTTAATTGAACTGGGATCAGGGATGAAAGCTACATCAGTATCAATAATTCCGAAGCGTTTACGCATAACTTTTTCGATTTCTTCAGAAATACGATAGCCTTCAAGGACAGAAATATATCCATTTACCATGATTACAATATCTAGCGTAATAAAATTGCCATTGTAATGGGCTTTTAATTCAGAAATATGTGCGACACCTTCAATCGAAGAGATAACTTGGCGGTATTGCTTTTCTAATTCGGGGTCAAAATAATCAACTAGATTTAAACTAGTTTCCATAAAAATTTTGAAACCAGAATATAAAATGAAGACCCCAACGATAATACTTGTGATACCATCAAGCCAAGTAATCTGAAATAAAAGAGCTCCCGCAGTTGAGATTAAAGTTCCAATACTCGTTAGCGCATCACTTAAACTATCTTGTGAAGCTGCGGTTAATGCCGCGCTTTTTAATTTACGCCCCATCCGGCGATTTTGCAGATAAACTAAAAGCATGATAACAGAGGCGATAATTGCCCCTATAAGTGCGCTTGATTTCGGAACAATTCTGGTATCGGCATTAAGAAGACCTTTAATTCCTGAAAAAATAACAGAAATCGCAATTGTAATCATAATGACCCCTGTTACGAGAGTAAAGACGGTTTCATAGCGATAACGAGTAAATTGAATGCGCTGATCATTACCTCTTTGTTTTAACGAATAATTTGGTAACGGCGCCCCAACAATATCATCATCGTCAATATCTTGAGCAATATGAATTCCAATCATTAAGAGCAAAGTTGAAACAATCCCAGAAAGATTATTAAAAGCATCTGCTCTTAAAGTTTGTGAGTGACTTTGAAACGATAAAATAAATTCAATGATTGAAATTAAAAGATATGCCCCAATATTAATGCCAAGATTTTTCGAAGCAAAACTTAACTGTTTATTTTGTTTTCTTTGAACTTTCTCCCAGTCTTCATATTCACGTTGGAGATGTTTTTTAATTCGACTCATCAAAACCCAACCTTTAATCTAAATTCTATAGCCATTATATTAGGGAATTCATATCTTTACAAGTTTTGGGAAGTTGGTTAAAATATAGGTATCAATTATGGTAGTAGAGAAGAAATAAAAGAGAGTCATGGTAGCTGAAAAATGACAGTCAAATCGAATTGGGATAATTGATTTATTAGCAAAATTTTAATATTAGCATTAAGTGGCAGTTGAAAACTGCAAATTAGGTGGTACCACGGCATTGTCGTCCTATTGATAGACGATAGTCGTGGTATTTTTTATAGGAGGAAAAAATATGGCAAAAGATATTATTTTAACAGGTGATCGTCCTACGGGAAAACTTCACGTAGGTCATTATATTGGATCTTTGAAAAAACGGGTTGAAATGCAAAATACTGGCAAGTACGATACATTTATTATGATTGCAGACCAACAAGCATTAACTGATAATGCGCGTGATCCAGAAAAAATCAAAAATTCATTAATCGAAGTTGCCTTAGATTATTTAGCTGTTGGAATTGATCCAAGCAAATCAACAATCTTCGTCCAATCACAAGTACCAGCATTATCAGAATTAAATATGTATTACTTAAATTTAGTTACAGTATCACGTTTGGAACGAAACCCAACAGTGAAAACTGAAATTAAGCAAAAGAATTTCGAGCGATCATTACCAGCTGGATTTTTCACATATCCAGTAAGTCAAGCAGCTGATATTACAGCCTTTAAAGCTAACCTTGTCCCTGTAGGGGATGACCAAGAACCAATGTTAGAACAAACGCGTGAAATCGTGCGAAGTTTCAACTCAATTTATGGGGATGTTTTAGTTGAACCAGAAGGGGTCTTTCCACCTAAAGGCGAAGGTCGTTTACCAGGATTAGATGGAAACGCTAAAATGAGTAAATCATTAGGCAACGCTATTTACTTATCAGACGATTCTGAAACCTTGAAGAAAAAAGTAATGTCAATGTATACAGATCCAAACCACATTCACATTGAAGATCCTGGCCAAGTTGAAGGTAATATGGTCTTTACTTACCTTGATATTTTTGATGATGATAAACAAAAAGTTGCGCAATTAAAAGAACAATATCAAAAAGGTGGTCTTGGAGACGTAAAGATCAAGTTATACCTTTATGAAGTCCTTGAAGCTAAGTTGGGACCAATTCGTAAGCGTCGTGAAGAATTCGCTAAGGATATTCCAGCAGTTTATGCAATGTTAAAAGAGGGTTGCAAACGTGCAAATGAAGTTGCAAATCAAACTCTTAATGAAGTTCGTGCTGCAATCGGAGTTAACTACTTTGATGAAAAATAAGTTTTAATATTTGCGGAAGTTCGAGAAAAATATATGGTAAAATATATTTTAAATATTTATTTCTTGGGGTGTTAACAATGCAAAACTTAGTAATATTGGATTTTGGATCAAATTCAACCCGTTTATCAATTAATGAAGTTCAAGCTAACGTATCAACTTTTAAAGAAGTTTTTCGTACTAAAGAAATGACGCGGATGGCTGAAGGGATGGGACAAGAAAAAAATCGTCAATTACAGCCGCAAGCGATTGAACGCACGTTAGACGCGGTAAGAAAATTCAAAGAGATTTATAGTCAATACGAAAATGTCAAAATAAAAGCTATTGCAACTGCAGCTGTACGTGCTGCAAGTAACGCTCAAGAATTTATTGATCAAGTTAAACAAATTACTGGAGCAACGATTGAAGTTTTGTCTGGTGATACCGAAGCCTACTACGATTATGTTGGAGTAACGCATTACTTGAACTTGAAAGATGCAATCATCGTTGATATGGGTGGCGGAAGCTTTGAAGTGATTTTAATGAAAGACGGAAAAGACGAACATCTTATTAGTATTCAACATGGGGCGGTAAGTTTAAGCGAAAAATTTAACGCCCATGACAAAATATTAGCCAAAGATTTATTTGAGTTTCAAAATTATCTCCAAGCTTTATTTGATGAAAAGCTTTCTTGGCTAAAAGATGGTCATGATTTACCATTAGTACTTTTAGGGGGAGCTACACGAACTGTTGCTAGAAAAAAGATTGGCACGTTACATACTGAAGAAAAAAGTATTCATGAACTAAAAATCATGCGTGATGAAATCTTTACTATTTACCAAAATTGGTTAGCAATGAATAAGCAAGAACGAAAACAAGATTTAGGAAGTGAAGCAAGTCGTGCTGATATTATAATTGGTGGCCTTACCCCAATTATTGAAATTATGCGACGTTGTCACTGTCCATATGTAACTTTTTCAGAAAGTGGTGTTAGAGAAGGATTACTTTTTGAAATGTTAGAGACTAACTCAAACTAGTTGTTAAAAAACAAAGCAATAGCAAAAATAAAACCTTAAGAAATCACGTTGATAAAAATGTTGATTCCTTAAGGTTTTTTAATTATAAGATTGTACTTTATTGCTTAGTTAAATCTTGTTTGAAATATTTTTGTGATAAATCGATAATTTGATTTGAATTGTGTAATTCAGTTAAAGCTTTGTCGATTTCTTTTTTCTTAGTTGGATTAATTAGCGCAACAATTTGATCATTAGTAACGTTAATATCACCAACTTTGCGTAGAGTGGTTAATTTTTGGGCTGCCTTAGTATTTTGTGATTTAAGTGTTGTAGCATAGTGGGGTGAAACTTTAATATTTTTTGCTAAAAAACTTGTATATTGATAATCACTAACAATCCCTGCGCTAATTTTGTGTTGCAGCACGGCCTTGAATAGTTGCTTTTTATCGGGATAGACTTTGATTTTGATATTAGGATTAATTCCTTGAAGAAGTTGTTTCTTATTGTCTTTTTTTAAACAACCAACTGTTTTAGAAGTTAAATCACTGACATCTTTTACTTTGCTTTTATTAGTTACGAAAAGTGTGTTTTGAGGGTATAAATAAGGTAGCGACATTAATTTTTTTGACTTTAAATTAGTTTGATTGAAAGCTCCAAAAGCAATGTCAACTTCATGATTTTTGACCATTTTATTTAATGTTGCTTGCTCATCAACGACTTTAAAGTGAGGTTGTGCTTTCATTTGAGTTGCGATTTTCTTAGCTAACTCAACTTCAAAACCGGTTAATTGCTTATTTTTATAGTAGCTGTAAGGCTTATTATGTGCGACAATTCCAATGGTTAATTTTGATTTGACAGGGGTAGTTTTGAAATGATTTATTCCAAAAAGAATGATTAAAACTACTACTAATCCATATCCAATTTTCTTAAACAAATTCTCACCTCTAAAATGATAATCTTGTTTTAAGCATACCATAAAATAAGGTCAGGTTTATAGGAAAGGATGAAGAAACTGTAAAATAATTGGGATTCTTGATACAATAAATTCTTGGTATAATAAATAAGAATATTTTAAAAATTAAGGAAGAATATAATGGACGGGTTTAGTAAATATTATAAGAAAACATGGCAAGAACGGTTGGATATTTTAGTAAAGCAAAATAAAATTACACTATCCCAAAGGCAAATGCTTGAAAGTTTAGCAGTTAATCAAGAAATTGGCGATATTCAAATCGAAAACTTCATTACGCAATACCAAATTCCAGAAGGATTAGCGATGAATTATGTAATCAATGGTAAAGAATACATAGTGCCAATGGTAACTGAAGAACCATCAGTGATTGCAGCAAGTAGTCATGGTGCAGGAATTATTAAGCGCAGTGGAGGCCTTAAAGCTAAAATTCATTCACGTTTAATGATGGGCCAAGTTGTCTTAGAAAACGTTGATGATGCCAAAATATTGGTAAACCAACTACAAACACAGATTTCAACATTAATTGAAGTGGCTAATCAAGCGCATCCATCCATTGTTAAGCGTGGAGGCGGAGCAAGAGAAATTGAATTTCGTATTTTAGCCCCTGATATGGTGAGTGTAGATTTATTTGTTGATGTGCAAGAAGCAATGGGGGCAAACATCTTAAATACAATGCTAGAAGCAGTTGCTGCCAAAATATCTGAACAATATCATCGTGATATTTTAATGAGTATCTTATCGAACTACGCGACAAAATGCTTGGTAACAGCAACTTGTGAAATTCCAATAGACATTCTAGGTAAAAATGGAATAGATGGGAAAAATGTAGCCCAAAAATTTGCTCAAGCAAGTCGGTTAGCCCAACTTGATCCATATCGCGCAGCTACGCATAATAAAGGAATTATGAACGGGGTCGATGCAGTTGTGATTGCTAGTGGAAATGATTGGCGTGCGGTGGAAGCTTCATGTCATGCATACGCTAGTAAAGATGGCCAATATCGCGGATTAAGTTCTTGGGAAATCCAAGCAGATAAGTTAGTTGGAAAAATTACTTTACCGCTTCCGGTTGGAGCAGTTGGGGGATCAATTGGAATTGTTCCATTAGCTAAATTAAATAAGCAATTGTTAACATTTGAAAATGCTAAAGAACTAGAAACAATCATCGCAAGTGTAGGCTTAGCGCAAAACTTTGCGGCCTTGTATGCGTTAGTGACTGAAGGCATTCAAAAAGGTCATATGAGGTTACAATTAAAATCATTAGCCAAAAGTATTGGAGCTAATGAACAAGAAATTACGCGAGTTATCAACGAATTAGAAAAAATTGGCAAACGAGATAGTAATTCAGCCCAAGCTATTTTGGAAAAAATTAGAGGTGAAAAATAATGAGTGAAGAAATTATTTTAAGCGAGCAAACAAAAGGATTAATTGAAGATATTAAAAAGATTTTTCCTGGTGGCGTAAAAATTAACGAAAAAACAGAAGAAAAAAGAGGATTCGTGCGTCATGATCAAGCACAACAATATTTACGTGGCGGTGAATTAGTAGTTGATTTATACGACATGACCCAACCAGATTATACCGTGATGCATGAACTTTTACATTTCTTGCACATGTTTAATGGAGCACCACAAATTTCATTTAATTTAACTACTAAAAACAAAGATATTGATACAAAATTTATGGCAACAGCCTTAGAAATTTATGATACCGTGATGCATGACTATGTTTATCGCAAGCAACAAGAAATGAACGTGATGACTGATGAAATTCAAGAATTATATTTTAAAGGTGTTTTAGCAGTCCTTAAACCAGAACCAAAAGAACGTGATAATTGGATGGTATTACGTTTATTGACATTACTAGATTGCTTATTATTTTTCAAAGATGAACAAGATAATATTTTGCCAAAATTAGAAGAATTATATCCACAATCTTTAAAAGGGGCTAAAAAGCTTTATCAAATTTTGGCTGATGCAGATTTAAGTACTGCATTTATCATGCGTCGCACAGTAGTTAAGTTATTTAAAGCATTTGATCAACAACTTGAAGACTGGGGCATGGTTCCAATGCATTTAAATGAATTTGCAACCTTATCTGTTGTCTTAAGTGAGCGTCAACAACGTTTGCAAGTCAAACAATTATTTGAAATTGTGCACTCACCATTAACTGAAAATCTTAAATTTAAAGATGCATATGTGGGACGTTGGAAAAATGATGGGCAAAATTCATTTGTCATTGCTGATCCGGGCAAAAAGGCATCACAAACGTTTATCGAATATTATGAAATGCCAGTCACACAATTTTTATCACAACTTGGAATTGAATTCATGACGCGATAATAAATTCTTGATTTTAAAGCTTTTAACATGAAGTTTATGATATACTATTGATTAGTTAAAAAATATATTTAGATAAAAGTACGAAATTATTAAGGGGCGAATATAATGACAGAAAAGTCAACATTTTATATCACTACGCCAATATACTATCCATCAGGTAGATTACACATTGGTAATTCATATACAACAATTGCATGTGATGTCTTAGCGCGTTACAAACGTCTTCAAGATTTTGATGTGTTCTTTTTAACAGGAACTGATGAACATGGATTAAAAATTGAAGAAAAGGCTGAATCATTAGGAATGAAGCCTCAACAATACGTTGATAAGATGGCAGCTGATATTCAAGAATTATGGAAAAAACTTGAAATCACAAATGATAAATTCATCCGTACAACAGATGAAGCTCATCAAAAAGCTGTGCAAAATATCTTTGAAAAACTGCTTGCAAAAGGTGATATTTACTTAGGTAAATACGAAGGCTGGTATTCAGTTTCTGATGAAGAATACTTTACAGAATCACAATTAGCAGAAGTATACCGTGATGAAAACGGTAAGATGATCGGTGGGAAGGCTCCATCAGGTCACGAAGTTGAATTAGTTGCAGAAGATTGCTATTTCTTTAAGATGAGTAAATATGCTGATCGTTTAGTTGAATACTACAACGCACATCCTGATTTCATTATTCCAGAAACACGTAAAAATGAAATGCTTAACAACTTTATTAAGCCCGGCTTAGAGGATTTAGCATTAACTCGTACAAGTTTCAATTGGGGGGTTAAGGTACCTTCAAATCCTAAACACGTTGTTTATGTATGGATTGACGCCTTAACAAACTATATTTCAGCACTTGGTTACCAAACTGGTGGTGACGAAAGCTTATTTAACCGTTACTGGCCTGCAGATGTTCAAATGGTTGGAAAAGAAATTGTACGTTTCCACACAATTTACTGGCCAATTATTTTAATGGCATTAGATTTACCATTGCCAAAACATATCATTGGTCACGGATGGTTATTAATGAAAGACGGTAAGATGTCTAAGTCAAAAGGTAACGTAGTTTATCCTGAAATGATTGCAGAACGTTATGGATTAGATGCATTACGTTACTACTTAATGCGTGCAGTTCCATTTGGAAATGATGGAATTTTCACACCAGAAGATTTTGTTAACCGTGTGAACTTTGATCTTGCTAATGACCTTGGAAACTTATTAAACCGTACAGTTGCGATGATTAACAAATATCGTGATGGTAAAGTTCCAGCTTTACAATCTGGGGTGACTGCATTTGACAAGACTTTAGAAGATTTCGCAGCACAAACAATTACAGCTTACCAAGAACAAATGGATGCCGTGCATTTTTCAAATGCTTTAGATGAATTATGGAAATTAGTTGCTAGAACAAACAAGTATATTGATGAAACAGAACCTTGGGCATTAGCTAAAGATGATGCTAAAGCTGACCAATTAGATAGCGTTTTAGCTCACTTAGCTGCATCATTACGTTTGATTGCAATTTTAATTCAACCAGTAATGACACATGCACCAAAACAAATCTTTGAACAACTAGGTTTACCTACTGACCAAATGGATATTAAAGGAGTAAGTTACTTTGATTTCCCTGCTGATGTTCAAGTTGTTGCTAAAGGACAACCAATCTTCCCTCGTTTAGATGTTGAAGAAGAAGTTGAATTTATTAAGTCATCAATGACTAAAAACGAAAAAGCAAAAGGCCGTAAAAATATGGCTAAGGCCAAAGAAGGCGACTTTGATCCCGAAGAAACAACCCTTAATTTAACTAAAAAAGAAATTCGTTTCGATAAATTTGAAAAAGTCGAAATGAAGGTTGCTGAAGTTAAAGAAGTTAGCCGCGTTGAAGGTTCAGATAAATTATTAAAATTCCGTTTGGATGCCGGAGATGATGGCGACCGCCAAATTCTTTCAGGAATTGCAAAATTCTATCCAAACCCAGAAGAATTAGTTGGTAAAAAAGTAATTGCAGTAACGAACTTACAACCACGTAAAATGATGGGCCAAGTAAGTCAAGGAATGCTTCTATCAGCTGAATATGGCGATCAACTTCAATTATTAATGGTTTCAGAAAATATTCCTAATGGTTCAATTATAGGTTAATATTTGAATGATATAAGGCTAGGTAAATAATTACCTGGTCTTTTTTTATGGGTGGGGCTAAAATGTGCCAATCTTCATCAATGAGGTAAATATGCTATAATAACAAATATGATAACGACAGGAAGGATATTAAATGAATGATTTAAAAATTTTTGATTCACATACGCATATAAATTCCAGTGCTTTTGATAATGATGTTCCAGAAGTCATTCAACGTTCACAAGCTTTGGATGTATCTAAGATGCTCGTTTTAGGCTATGATGAAACAAGTAATCAACGACTAGAAGATTTAGTTAAGCAGTATCCCGGCGTTGTTTATGGAGCTGTTGGTTGTCATCCAGAAGATGCTTTAGCTTATGATGACGAATATGAAGCAATGTTGATGAGATATTTACAACAAGATGGCTTTGTTGCAGTTGGAGAAATCGGAATGGACTATTATCACGATTCTCCTAAGCAAGCTCAAGTAAATGCTTTTGAAAGACAAATCGAATTAGCACAAAAATTAGATTTACCGATTGTGGTGCATAATCGCGATGCTATTGAAGATTGCTATGATATTTTAAAGAATATGAATATTAAAAAGTCAGGCGCAATTATGCACAGTTTCAATGGGGATGCCACTTGGGCGGAAAAATTTTTAGATTTAGGGATGTATTTGTCTTATAGTGGGGTGGTTACTTTTAACAATGCAAAAGAGGTTAAACAAGCCGCTGAAATCACACCTATGGATCGAATTTTAGTGGAAACCGATGCCCCATATTTAACGCCGATGCCTTTTAGAGGAAGAAAAAATGAACCGGCGATGACACGTTATACGTTAGAATTTTTAGCTCAAGCTAAAGGAGTTAGTGCCAGTCAATTAGCTCAAGCAACATTTGCAAATACACAAAAGGTTTTAAAGATTAATAATTAATGGATAAAATGAAAATTAGAGAAGTTATAGTTGTCGAGGGAAAAGACGACACCAAGAGGATTAATATGGCAGTCAATGCCGATACCTTAGAAACAAGAGGTTCAGCTATTAGTGATGAAGTCCTTGAACAAATTGAAGATTTATATGATAAAAGAGGTATAATTGTCTTTACCGATCCTGATTTTTCTGGTGAAAAGATTCGCAAGATTATCACAGAAGCAGTGCCAGGCGTTAAGCATGCATTCTTAAATAAGCGCGATGCCGTTCCTGATCATAAGGGAAGTTTAGGAGTTGAACATGCAAGTCCCGATGCAATTCGGGAAGCTTTACAAAATTTGTACACAGAAGAACCCGATGCTAAACCCTTGATTTCACGCGAAGATTTAATTGTTGCGGGGTTAACTTCGGGTAAGGATGCTAAAGAATATCGTCGTCGTTTAGGCGAATATTTACGCATTGGCTATACAAATGGAAAACAATTATATAAACGCTTAAATTTATTCCAAATTTCACCAGAAGAATTTAAAGAAGCACTTGAATATATTAAAAATGAAGATAATTACTAGGAGCAGGAAGTATGAATAACGAAATTCCAGATATTGCAAATCCAACGCGTACTCGCGCGATTATGGAAAGTTACGGTCTAACATTTAAAAAAAGTTTAGGGCAAAACTTTTTAACTGATATTAATATTTTGAAAAATATTGTTGCAGCAGCTGATGTTAGTCAAGATGATGATGTAATTGAAATCGGACCAGGGATTGGTGCGTTAACTGAACAAATTGCCAAAAGAGCCCATTCAGTAATGGCGTTAGAAATTGATGATCGCCTTTTACCAGTATTAGCAGATACATTATCACCATATCCTAATGTAAAAGTTGTTCACCAAGATGTTTTAAAAGCTGATTTACAAAAATTAATCAGTGAAAATTTTGATGGTAAGCATAATATTAAATTGGTTGCAAACTTACCATATTACATCACTACCCCAATTTTGATGCATCTCTTAGATTCAGGCATTGATTTTGCTACCATCGTTGTTATGATGCAAAAAGAAGTAGCTGAACGCCTGGCAGCCGAACCAGGAACCAAAGCTTATGGCTCACTTTCTGTGGCGGTTCAATATGAAATGGATTCAGAAATATCATTTATTGTACCTAAAACAGTTTTTGTACCTCAACCAAACGTTGATTCAGCAATTATTGTATTAAATAAAAAAGCCATAAAACCAGCACAACCAAAAGATGAAGCTCACTTTAAGAAATTGGTAAAAGGGAGTTTCTTACATCGACGCAAGAGCCTTTGGAATAACTTGCAAAGTTTATATGGCAAAGATGCTGAAACAAAAGATAAGATGGAACAAGTCTTGGAAAACGTTGACATAAATAAAGCAATCCGTGGTGAAAAATTAACAGTGGCTGATTTTGTTCGCCTCTCAGATGCGCTTGTAAATGCGGGGATTACAACTAAATAAAAATTGCTAAATTGCCTATGTTATGGTATAATACCCGTTAAAGAGGTGGAATTATGCCAAGTACAATTGATAAAATCAAGTCCGAATTGACGGACAATAAAGGAATGCCTGTGACAATCACAACACAGTTGGGGAGAAAAAAGGCTAAACAACAAAAGGGAATCCTTAAAGAAGTTTATCCTTCGGTATTTATTGTTGAATTAAACGATGATACTTTTGTTGATCGAGTGTCATATAGCTATACCGATGTACTTACAGAAAATATTAAGTTAGAATTTGGCGATGAATCAGTAGTTGAATAACTAACAAATTCCAGAATCTTATTTAATCAGTACTAATTATTTGAATAATAAAGGTTTATTTTTATAAAATGAACATATAAAAGGAGGGATTGGATTGACGAATGTTTATCCAATCCCTATTTTTAAATCCACACAAAGAAGATGAGGTTGGTGTTTAAAATAATTTGTAAAGTTTTAATAGTCATCGTTGTTTTATTAGGATTGACTCAATTATATTTAATAACACCGTTAAAAGAACAACCATTGCGAACAAATCAATTGAAAAAAGGGTATAATTATTCAGATACACCGACATTATTGATTCCAGGATGGGCTGGAAATCGACTAACTTATCAAGCAATGGTAAAAAGTTTCCAAAAAGAAAATTTAGCGCAAAAAACCATGACAATCCATGTCCGCCCGAATGGAAAAATTGTTGTTGATGGCACAGTCAAAAATAAGAAAAATGCATTAATCCAAGTTTTATTTGATTGGAACTATACAAGTAGTTTTCGGCCACAAACCCGCTGGTTAACCGATGTAATGGAAGTCTTGCATGAACAATATCATGTTGATAAGTTAAATATTGTTTCACATTCATGGGGCGGAAGCGCTTGGATTCACGCTTTGGCAGGATCACCAAAAATCCAAAAGGAAATTCAATTTAAAAAAGTAATTTTATTAGGGGTCCCCGTTGAAGAAAGTTTTGATGATAGTACAACTTATCGCCTTGCAAGTCAAAAACATTCAACTGATGGCAATTTTCATAAGTTAATTGCCCAAGCACGTCACTTTGATTTGAAAAATAAAATTCACTTTTATAATTTCCTTGGTGAGATTAAAAATAAACCCACGGATGGATCCGTTCCCAATGTCCAATCGGAATTTTTGAAGAAAATTATCAATCCCAAATGGCTTATTATCAACAACAAACTTTTGAAAATACAAGTCATAGCAGCTTACATGATAATAAACGAATTTTGAATGAAATATCGGATATTTTATGGAAAAATAAGTAAGAATTGTTGATGGTTGAATATAAAAATATCTAGTATAATGAAGGTTGGAAAAAATAGAAGTAAAAATGTTTTTGGAGGGATTTTTTTGGATCAACGACAAAGAAGAGCTATGATTGCAAAAATCTTTGACGAAAATACAATTACAACCCAAGATCAAATTTTAAAAATATTAAATGAATTAGGGGTAAATGTGACTCAAGCGACGATTTCACGCGATATGAAAGCCTTGAATATCGTGAAGATGAGTACGGATGATGGTAAAACGGTTTACAAGCAATTAAAAGTTCAAACTAAAAAAAACTACGAAAAATTATACAGTGAAATTTATGAAAATGTGTTAGGATTACAAACAATTCAATTCATTAATTTAATTAAAACTTCAGCTAATTTGGGATATGCTAATATCTTAGCGGCACGTTTAGATGATTTAGAAATTCCTGAAATTGCCGGAACTTTAGCTGGGAATGATACTATTGTTGTTTTCAGTAAAAATAACGAGGATGCTAAATACGTTTATGATTTAATTTATGAGCACATGGATGATTCATTAAAATAAAAAGGAAGAAGTTACAAGTTTAGACTTGCTAACTTCTTCCTTTTTTACTTGCCTTAAGACAAGGCACGAACTAAATAAACTTCTTTACAAAATCCCCGTAAACTATTGTAAATGTGAAGTGCCCGCGAATATTTTTGCGTAATTCCAAAAACAGTGGGGCCTGAGCCGCTCATTGAGGCCGCATCGGCGCCAAAATGAATCATTTTTTCTTTAATTCGATGAATTTCATGTAGTCGCTTTTGCGTAATGGGTTCTAAAGCATTCCCAATATTTTGACTTAAAGTATCATAGTCATTATTTTTTATTGCTAAAACAACTTTATCAACATTTTGGTGCTCAATTTTTTGTTCGCGAATTTGTTTCAAGACACTGGGAGTTGACACACTTGCTGAAGGTTTTGCCACAATAATCCACATTTGTGGAAGTGTTCCAATTGGTTGAATAATTTCACCGCGCCCAGTTACGAGCGAAGGCTTATTATAGACACAAAATGGAACATCTGAATCAATTTGTAAAGCAAGTTTAGCAAGGTGGTTGTTAGAAAATTTAAGCTTCCATAATTTATTCAAACCACGTAAAACGGCAGCCGCATCAGCTGAACCACCACCCATACCGGCAGATACCGGAATCTTCTTTAAGATTTCAATCTCAACGCCTTGCTTAGGTGTAATAAAAGATTGCATGAGTTTTGCCGCTTGATATGCAAGATTTCGTTCATCACACGGTAAAAAACCAGAATCAGTTTTAACCGTAATAGTGCTTGAATTAGGAATGGTTTTGATATAAACATGATCAGAAAGATCGATTGCGGTCATAACCATGTTCCACTCGGGTTCTCCATCTTGATGGACAAACGGAGTATCTAAACTCAAGTTAAGTTTAGCAGGGGCTTTTTCTAATATCTCCATGATTTCACCTAATTTCTCAGCAGATTATTAATATAATTATACATGATTGTATTGATTGATGACAAAAATATTTTTCTAGAAGTTTGAGTTATAATTACTCTTGTAATTTTATAAAAATTAAACTATGATTAAAAAGATATTAGAGAATGATTAAGAAATGAGGCTTAAAGATGAGTGAAAAGTTAAGCGTTGCGATTGTTGGCGCAACAGGGATGGTTGGACAACGTTTTATTTCAATTCTTGAAAATCATCCTTGGTTTGAAGTTACTACCTTGGCTGCGAGTCCAAGAAGTGCAGGTAAGACCTATGAAGAGGCATTAGGTGGCCGTTGGAGAATGGAAACACCGATGCCAACACGTTTAAAAGATGTTGTAGTTTTAAATGCAGAAGATGTTGAAGATGTTGTTAAAGATGTTGATTTTGTCTTTTCAGCGGTTAACATGGCTAAAGATGAAATTAAAGCATTAGAAGAGCGCTACGCTAAAACTGAAACTCCTGTAGTTTCAAATAATAGTGCGCATCGTTGGACTCCAGATGTTCCAATGATTATTCCAGAAATTAATCCGGAACATACAGCTGTGATTGAACATCAAAAAAAGCGTTTAGGAACTAAAAAGGGTTTTATTGCAGTCAAACCAAACTGCTCAATTCAAAGTTATACTCCAGCTTTATCAGCTTGGAAAAAATTTGAACCTTATGAAGTAATCGCAACCACATATCAAGCAATTTCAGGGGCAGGTAAAACATTTAATGAATGGCCTGAAATGCAAGGAAATATCATTCCATTTATTAGTGGCGAAGAAGAAAAGTCAGAAAAAGAACCACTACGTATTTGGGGACATGTTGATGATGAAAAGGGTGAAATTGTTCCAGCAGATGATGTGACAATTACAACTCAATGTGTTCGTGTGCCTGTATTATACGGACATACTGCAGCCGCATTTGTAAAATTCAAGCAAAATCCAACTAAAGAAGAATTAATTAAAGCCCTTGAAGAATACAAAGGGGTACCTCAAGAATTAGGTTTACCAAGTGCTCCAAGTCAGTTTATTCAATACATGCAAGAAGAAGATCGTCCTCAAGTTCGTTTAGATGTAAATTACGAAAACGGAATGGGCGTTTCAATCGGCCGTTTACGTGAAGATAAGCTATTTGATTGGAAGTTTATTGGATTGTCACATAATACAGCTCGTGGAGCTGCTGGTGGGGCAATTGAATGTGCGGAATTACTTAAAGCTCAAGGATACATTACAAAGAAATAATTAAAATAAAAGAGACTAGTTTTGACTGGTTTCTTTTTATTTTGCTAAAGATAAAAGTAAGATGGAAGTTTATTTTAGCAATATTTCGTTGAAAAAAGCGAACTATTTCAGTAAAATTTCAAAAAAAACTATGAAAGTTCCAGTAAATAACGTATAATAGCAAAGGATATTTTTTAAGAAAATGGAGGAATCGATTTGAAGACAAGAAGAAGTGATCGTTTAATTGATATGACACGTTATTTCATGGAACGTCCC
Source organism: Ligilactobacillus hayakitensis DSM 18933 = JCM 14209 (assembly GCF_000615845.1). Taxonomy (GTDB): domain Bacteria; phylum Bacillota; class Bacilli; order Lactobacillales; family Lactobacillaceae; genus Ligilactobacillus; species Ligilactobacillus hayakitensis. Next base: position 42,285 of record NZ_BAML01000008.1, on the reverse strand, counting down.
CACACATTAATTTCACTAACTTTCTTTGCAGAACGCTATGAATCTGCTAAGTCATCTATTTCTGAAGATTTGGCAATCATCAAGCGGACTTTCCAAGAAAGAGGAATTGGTATTTTAGAAACAATTCCAGGTGCCGCAGGGGGAGCACGTTATGTTCCATCAATCGATGAAGATGAAGCACGTGAATTTATCGAAGAAATGACCGAAAATCTTTCTAGTCAAGATCGACTACTTCCTGGTGGATATGTCTACCTTTCAGATTTATTGGGACGCCCAGATGTTTTACGGCAAGTAGGACGTTTAATTGCGCGTCAATATATTGATAAACAAATCGACGCCGTGATGACGGTAGCAACTAAAGGGGTTCCAATTGCCCAAAGTGTAGCAACTTATTTAGATGTTCCTTTTGTAATTGTTCGTCGTGATTCAAAGATTACAGAAGGCTCAACAGTTTCTGTTAATTACGTTTCTGGATCAAGTGAACGCATTGAAAAAATGGAACTTTCAAAGCGCAGTTTAAAGCGTGGTTCTCATGTTTTAGTTGTTGATGATTTCATGAAGGGTGGCGGTACTGTCAACGGGATGAAATCAATGATTGAAGAATTTGAATCAGAACTTGTAGGGATTACAGTATTTGCTGAAGGATCATTTGAAGGTCGTCGAATGGTTGAAGAGTACACTTCATTATTAAAAGTTGATGAAGTTAATACTGTTAATAAAACAATTCATGTTTCACCAGGTAGTTATTTGAAGAAAGTTTTCGGAAAACAACAATCAAATCAAGAAGCTTAATGCTAATTAAAAGGCTGGGAATTCCCAGCCTTTTCTTAAATTATGGTAAAACTTGTTATTAATACTAGAAATGGAGTATGATACAAGAGTAATCTTAATTATAGAAATACTTAATTTAAATATAGATTGTAAATAAGGAGTTAATAAGAAATGACTGCAAAATACGCAATTATCTTGGCTGCTGGCCAAGGGACACGTATGAAATCAAAATTATACAAGGTGCTACATCCTGTATGTGGTAAGCCAATGGTGGATCATGTTTTAACTGAAATTGAAAAAAATGACATGCAAGAAGTTGTAACAATTGTTGGGCATGGGGCACAAAAAGTTAAAGAAACTTTAGGTGATCGTACAGAATATGCTTTACAAGCAGAACAATTAGGAACAGGACATGCGGTATTACAAGCTGAAAGTATTTTAGGTCAAAAAGATGGGATGACAATTATTGCTTGCGGTGATACCCCACTATTTACAGCTAAAACTTTTGAAGAATTATTCGAATATCATAAGCAAAAAGGAGCGGTTGCAACTGTTTTAACAGCCCACACTGATAATCCATTTGGTTATGGGCGAATTATTCGTAATGAAATCGGAATTGTTGAAAAAATTGTTGAACAAAAAGATGCAACTGAAAAAGAAGCTGCGGTTAAAGAAATCAATACTGGGGTATATTGCTTTGATAATCGTGAATTATTTAAAGCATTACATGGAATCAAAAATGACAACGCGCAAGGCGAATACTACTTACCAGATGTAATGGAAATTTTCCAAAAAGAAGGTAAGGTTGTTGCTGCATATCAAATGAAAGATTTTGAAGAATCTATGGGGGTAAATGATCGCATTGCCTTATCAAAAGCAACTAAGGTTATGCAACGCCGGATTAACGAAAATCTAATGCGCCAAGGGGTAACTTTGATTGATCCTGAAAACACATATATTGATATTGATGTTAAAGTTGGAGCAGATACTGTGATTGAACCAGGAGTTTATTTGAAAGGAAAAACGGTTATTGGTGAAGATTGCTTTATTGGAGCTAACTCACAAATTGTTGATAGTGTGATTGAAAACAATGTTACTGTTACAAGTTCAATGATTGAAGAATCAATTATGCATGAAGGTTCAGATGTAGGACCTAACGGACATCTTCGTCCCCTTGCTGAAATTGGCAAGAACGCTCATATTGGAAACTTTGTTGAAGTTAAAAAAGCTCAAATTGGAGAAAATACTAAAGTTGGTCATTTGAGTTATGTTGGGGATGCAACTTTAGGTCGTAATATTAATGTAGGTTGTGGAACTGTCTTTGTAAATTATGATGGTATGAACAAGCATCATACAAACGTTGGTGATTATTCATTTATCGGAAGTGGTTCAAATATTGTCGCACCAGTTAATATTGCCGACCATGCCTATGTTGCTGCAGGATCAACAATTACTAACGATATTGATGCACACGACATGGGAATTGCCCGTGGTCGTCAAATTAACAAAAAAGGCTATTTCGATAAATATCCAGTTGCAGATGCCGCTAAGAAAGCTGAAGAAAAAAATAAATAAATTTTAAGGTAGAAGCTTGCTTTTATAGTATGTTATGCCGTAATATTGATTATAGATAAACTATATAGGTTAAACTAGTTAAATAACATTTGGAGGCCATTATGTCTGGACAATATACTGACTCAAAGTTAAAGATTTTTGCTTTGAATTCTAACAAACCTTTGGCACAAAAAATTGCGGATGCAGTTGGTGTGCCTTTAGGAAAAATTTCTGTTGATCGCTTTAGCGATGGCGAAATTCGCGTAAATATTGAAGAAAGTATCCGTGGTGATGAAGTATTTATCGTACAATCAACTTCAGCACCAGTTAATGATAACTTAATGGAATTATTAATCATGATTGATGCTCTTCGTCGTGCGAGTGCTGACCAAATTAACGTTGTAATTCCTTACTACGGATATGCTAGACAAGATCGTAAGGCACGTTCACGTGAACCAATTACAGCTAAATTGGTTGCTGATATGCTTGAAAAAGCAGGGGCAACTCGTGTAATCGCACTTGATTTACACGCTGCACAAATCCAAGGTTTCTTCGATATTCCAGTAGACCACCTTATGGGGGCACCTCTTTTAGCTGACTACTTCTTAACAAAAGGTTTAGATAAAGATGCGGTTGTTGTATCACCTGACCACGGTGGTGTAACACGTGCACGTAAGTTAGCTGAATTCTTGAAAGCACCAATCGCAATTATTGATAAACGTCGCCCTAAGGCTAATGTTGCTGAAATCATGAACATTATTGGTTCTGTTGATGGTAAACGTTGTATCTTAATTGATGATATGATTGATACTGCTGGAACAATTACTTTAGCTGCTCAAGCATTAAAAGATGCGGGTGCAACTGAAGTATATGTATGTGCTACACACCCAGTATTTTCTGGTCCTGCAATTGAACGTATTGAAAAATCACCAATCAAAGAAATGATTGTGACAGATTCAATCAATCTTCCAGAAGAAAAGAAAACAGAAAAGATTGTCCAAGTATCAATTGGACCACTTATCGGGGATGCTATCAAACGTATTCACGAACACAAACCAGTTAGTCCATTGTTTACTAACCGTTTCCACAAAGACTAATCTTGCATGGAATTTATCAAATCAAAAGTTAAAGAAGCTGGGGATTTTCTCCAGCTTCTTTTTTAAAGCAAATGGAATTAAGAAAATTAAATCAAATAGACTTACCAATTTTATTTCAACTAATTCAAGCTAATAAAAAAGTATTGCTTCCTTGGATTAAATGGGTTGAATCAATTAATACACTTGATGATTTAAGTGCTTGGTATCAACAAATTAAAGCGCCAATTATTTATTTAGTGGTGGTTGAACAACAGGTTGTGGGGATGACTGATATTAGTCAGATTTCACATGAAAATAAACGCGGAGAAGTGGGGATTTGGCTTGCTAAAAATGTCCAGAAAAAAGGGTATTCGAAAAAAGCTCTTTTAAAACTGGAAGATATCGCAAGCAAGCAATATGGTTTATCTGAATTAGAAATGATGATTGCACCAGATAATCAAGCCAGCTTAAGGTTGGCAATGAGTTTAAATTATTGTGAACAAGACCCCATAACTTCATGGAAAGACCAACGAATTATTTGGAGAATATTTAACAAGAAAATTAAAAAGCGATGAAAATCATTCGATTTTCACCGCTTTTTTTAGTCTTGGAAATCTTTGGTTTCTTCAAGATCTTTATGGGTAACACGTTTAATAACGGAATAACGTTTAGCCTCATCTTTTTTAGCTTTAAGAGCAGCTTGTTCATCAAAGATAACATAGGGTTTGCCATCTTTTTCTTGAACAATTAAAACCGGATTATCGGCTTTTTTGTGATAAATTTTGGCAGAAACATAGGCTTTGGAAAAGTCATATGAACTAGAAATTGATTGACCTGGATTAAAAAATACATCTTCACTCATAAGAATCACTTCTCTTTCTAAAAAAATAAAACGTTTTCATCTATCTTTATTGTAGCACTTTTAATTCATAGTGACAGACAAACTGAGAGAAATTAGGAAAATTTTATAACTTTGATTGCTATTGCAAAAAAGAATATGGTACATTTAAATTACGACTAAAAAAGAAAAGCGAGGAAAAATATTTGATTACTGTAAGCGACTTAAGTTTAAACTTTTCAGGCCGTCTTTTATATGATGATGTTAACTTAAAATTTACTCCAGGAAACTGTTACGGAATTATTGGTGCTAATGGTGCCGGAAAGTCTACTTTCTTGAAATTACTTGAAGGTAAAATCGAACCTACAACAGGTAACATTTCAATTGGAGCAAACGAACGTATTTCAAGTTTAAGCCAAGATCACTTTGGTTTTGAAGAATTCACAGTAATGCAAACTGTAATTCAAGGACATAAGAAGTTATACGATATTATGCAAGAAAAGGATGCGATTTACGCAAAAGCTGATTTCACTGAAGAAGATGGAATTAAAGCAGCTGAATTAGAAGCAGAATTCGCTGAAATGGATGGTTGGAACGCTGAAGCAGATGCATCTCAATTATTACAATCATTAGGTATTCCAGAATCAATGCATGATTCAATGATGAGTGAATTGGCTGAAAGTGAAAAGGTTAAAGTACTTTTAGCGCAAGCATTATTTGGCGATCCTGATATTTTATTACTTGACGAACCAACTAACGGTTTAGATGTCCATACAATTTCTTGGTTAGAAAACTTTTTAGCTGATTACCAAAATATTGTGATTGTTGTATCTCACGACCGTCACTTCTTAAATCAAGTATGTACACAAATGTGTGATGTTGACTTTGGTAAGATTAAGTTATTTGTTGGTAACTATGACTTTTGGTTGGAATCAAGCCAATTGGCAGCTAAGTTACAAGCAAATGCAAATGCTAAAAAAGAAGAAAAAATTAAAGAATTGCAAGAATTTATTGCACGTTTCTCAGCTAATGCTTCAAAATCAAAGCAAGCTACTTCACGTAAAAAACAATTAGAAAAGATTACATTAGATGATATTAAGCCATCATCACGTAAATACCCATTTATCAAGTTTGAAATGGAACGTGAATTAGGAAATGACTTAGTTAAAGTTGAAAATGTAAGCCATTCAATTGATGGTGAAAAAATTCTTAACAACGTAAGTTTCATTGTTCGTCCAGGTGAAAAGGTTGCCTTCTTATCAAGAAATGACTTGGCAACCTCAACATTAATGCAAATTCTTGCTGGAGAAATTACTCCAGATGAAGGAACAGTTACATGGGGACAAACTACAAGTCGTTCATACATGTCAAAAGATTTGAATGCAAGTTTTGATAACGATGAATTAAGCATTTTGGATTGGTTACGTCAATACGCAACTAAGGAACAAAATGATAACACATTCTTGCGTGGTTTCTTAGGAAAAATGTTGTTCTCTGGAGATGACATTGATAAGCAAATCAAGGTTCTTTCTGGGGGAGAAAAGGTTAGATGTATCTTAGCTAAGATGATGCTTGAAAAAGCAAATGTTTTACTTATGGATGATCCAACTAACCACTTAGATCTTGAATCAATTACATCACTTAATGATTCAATGGTTGATTTTAAGGGTTCAATTCTCTTTACATCACATGACCACGAATACATTCAAACAATCGCTAACCACATTATTGAAGTTGGACCAAACGGGATTGTTGATCGTTTCGATACAACTTATGATGAATTCTTAGAACTAAAACCAGTTCAAGAACAAGTCGAAGCATTATATAAATAAAATAAGTTAGTAAAAGAGGCTGAAAAAAGTCTAGAAATTAAAAACCTTAAGAAATTACGTTTTCAAAAACGTTAATTCCTTAAGGTTTTTATTATAACTTTTTTATATTTTTTCAGAGAAGTTATTTTTTTTCATCCTCTTTATTGTTATATGGAAATATGTGATCATTTGTCATAGTTGCTGGCAATTCTCGTTATTTGAATAAAATTTTGGATAAGTGCATCTTGTGTATCAATTGGCAATTTATTTAATTCGTCGATTAAAGTGGGCAAAAATTGATTGATTTGATTATTATTATGTTGTGCTACAAGTTGCGAAATATTAACATCTAAAGCTGTTGAAATAGCAATTAAGTTGTTAACTGAAATATTTCTTGTTCCGCGTTCAACGGATGAAATAAAATTAACTGAAAGACCAGTTTCCTCTGCTAAATTTTCCTGAGTCAAATCGCGAATACGGCGAAAATGTCGAATATTCTCTCCTATTGTGTTTATATAATCCATAAAAATACTCAGTCCTTATTATTTAATATCTAATTTTAGTAACTTCACCAGAAGTAAAAATTTGTCCATCAGTTAAGATTAGATTTCCGTCGTTATTGATAGTAGCGACCGTACCGGTGATGGTCTTACTTGCTTGTTGGATGGTAACTTCTTTTCCAATTACGATGGAAGCTTTACGATATTCATCCATGAAAGCTCCAGCTTGATAGTCTTGATAAAGAACTGAGAAATGATTAAGAATACTTGCGATAAAGTGATTACGTGATACATGATGCTTGCTAGCAAGTTCTCTTAAAGAGCCGACTTTATCTTGAATATCTTGCGGGAAATCTGAAAGTGGAGTCGTATAATTAATGCCAATTCCAACAACGATTCTTGAAATATAGCCAGATTCTAAATCAGCAACACCTTCAGTTAAGATTCCACAAATTTTTTTGTTATTAATTAAAATGTCATTTACCCACTTAATTTGAGGTGAAATGTGGAAACATTCTTGAATGGCATAATAAATTGCCATGGCAGTCTCAGTTGTTAATAAACCTGGATTTAAAGTTTCGTCTGGTTGGTTGGATAACAGGATACTCATGTAGATGCCATCGTTTTTAGGTGAGCTAAAGTCACGGCGGTATCTACCATAACCAGCAGTTTGTTCGTTAGCGATGATAACTTGTGGTTTATCTGCTGCAGCTAGTAATTTTGCTTGGGTGTTAGTAGAATCTACTGTGTCTAACAAGGTAAGCGCGAAATTAGACTTCATCCACTTGTGGATAAAATTTTCATCTAATTTACCGTTATCCACAAGTTGATAACCGAAACGGGGCTTACTCAAGATTTCGTAGCCTTTATCTTTAAGATTGTTGATAGCTTTCCAAATGGCAGTTCTTGAAAGTCCAAGTTGATTAGAAATTTCTTCGCCAGAAAGATATGTATTGGAATGGTTAATTAACAGTTGATAAACCTTTTGTTCTGTCGTCATAAAAACACCTCAATTCTTTTTTATTATAATGAGTAAGAAATAAGACAACAAGGCTTTTTTTTCTGAATATAAAATGGTACTTTAAAAGGGAAGGGAAGTGAGAAGATGAAAATAAATAAACGCTTCATCTTAGAAATAACCCTTATTATTTTAAGCGGTTTAGCAATCTTTTTTATTACCCAACATAATGAACGCTGGTATCAGCAACCACTAGCGCAGGTAATGACAGTTAAAAATAGTCAGCCTGAGACAACCGAAGATGAGTTTAAAAATAAAGATCAACAGACCCATCAGAAGTTAACGTTCAAAATGTTGAATGGTAAACACCGCGGTCAAGTATATCCCGGAACGAATACCTTTTCTTATTCGGGAGGAAATGATCAACAATTCTTCAAAGGACAAAAGGTGTTTGTCAACCTAGAAAAGAATCAAAATAAAACCTATGTCACGATTTCAAACTATAAGCGGGACACTTATTTATTGATGTTGATTTGGGCCTTGATTGCAATGACTTATTTAGTGGCGCGTTTTAAAGGCATGTTGGCGCTATTGAGTGTTGGGTTAAATTTCATAATTTTTCTTTTGTGTGTTCAAATCGACGTGCATTATAACATTGATCATATTTTTGGCTTATTTTCGATGTCAGCACTAGTCTTTTTGGCGTTATCCTTGGCTTTAGTTATTGGAATTAACAAACAATGGTTAGTAACTTTTTCTTCAATCTTTATTGGAACAAGTGCTGCGATGATTATTGGAATTATAGCCTTGGCTTTAACGAACAATCAAGGGATTCATTATGAAGCATTGGACTTTGCAACGCAATCACCAAAACAACTCTTTATGAGTGCGACCGTGATTGGATTATTAGGCGCAGTTATGGATGCAGCAACTGATATTGTTTCGACGTTATTTGAATTAAAAAGAACTGATTCTAATATTAGTCGCAAGCAATTATTTAAATCAGGGCAAGCTGTCGGAAAATCAATTATGGGACCTTTAATCAATGTTTTATTATTAATCTTCTTTACAGAAGCCTTAGCGATGGCTGTATTGTTCTTTAGAACAGGGAATACATTAAATTATACATTCGAATGGACAATGTCTTTAGGAGTTGTCCAAGCTTTGATTTCAGGAATTGGAATTACATTAGTGATACCATCGGCGAGTGCTTTGAGTGCCTAATCTTAGGGGGTGAAGGCAAATGAGTTCGATTCTTTTATTAACCATTATCTTAGCGGTTTTGATGACGCTTGTTGGTGGAAAAAAAGGTTTAATTTCTTTTTTTAGTGTGCTCTTGAATTTTGTGATTTTATTTGTCGCTGTCATTTTGATTTCAGTGGGGATTTCGCCAATTGGCGTGACGATTTTTGCGGGCTTAGCGTTGGTAGCAACAACCATTTATATGGGCAACGATGAAGAAAAAACAACGAACGTCGCTTTTATCGCTACGGTTATTTCAATAGGAGTTCTATTATTAATGATTATTCCGTTTGACAAATTTGCGGCAATTCAAGGTTTTAGTCCAGAGCAATCTGAAGAAATTGAAGCATTCAATCTTTTAATTGGGATTAACTTTGAAAGTATCACAATTTCGGTTACGATTTTAAGCACGTTAGGTGCGATTGCCGAAGCCGCAATTGCGGTTGCAAGCGGGTTAGATGAACTAATGGAACAAAATCCTAATATGACTTTAGCTCAATTATATGAAAGTGGGAGAAATATCGGTTTTCAAATTATGGGGATGACGTTTAACACGTTATTTTTCGGGATGTTCGGAGGCGATTTAGCCTTATTTATCCTGATTGCTAAGATGCATGCCAAGTTTGGTTATTATCTTAATTCGAAAATTTTCGTGAGCGAATCAATTGAGGTCTTATTTTCATCAATTGCAATTATCTTTGTAATTGTTATGACCACTTATTTAATGGGAAGACGGATTAAAAATAAAGAATTAATTCAAAAATAAAAAGGTTTGAAATTACGCTTATAAAAATGAAGCGTTAATTTCAAACCTTTTTTAGTTATTTAAAACAAATTTTTCAACCGCTTTGGCTAAGCCGTCGTTATTATTGGTGTCGGTAATGTAATCGGCAGCATCTTTAACTTTTGGGATGGCATTTCCCATCGCAACACTGAAGCCACCGTTGATTATCATGGACATGTCATTATCTTGATCGCCGGCAGTCATGATTTCATCAGGTTTCAAACCAAAAAATTCACCGAGTTTAATTGCAGCATATCCTTTAGAAGCATTTTGATGCATGAATTCACAAAAGAATTCTTCACTGCGAAGCAGATCAAACCGCTCTTTTATTGCAGTTGGAATTAAAGCAAGGGCGGCATCAATTTTTTGGGGTTCATCCGCCCACATGATTTTAGCAATCTGCAAAGCTGGGTCCATCTCATCTGCAGGAGTATAAATGATGTCCATATTAGTGTAAAAAGCATCATAGATACTATATTTACCAATATTTTGGGAATTAACATAAAGCTTTGAGTCAGTCGTGATTGTTTGCATATGCACCTTTAGTTCTTGGCTAAGTTGACTGAGAGCCTTGAAATCATCAAAAGAAAGGAGATTTCTAAACACAACTTCATTAGTTTTAGCGTTAAGGGCTTGCGCACCGTTATGGGTAATGACATAAGTATCATTGAATTCGTCTAAACCAAGTTCATGTAAAAGATGCTTGACCCCACTTAAAGGGCGCCCAGTACATAAAACAATCTTAACGCCTTTTTCATGAGCTTTTTTTAAAGTGTTAATTGTGAATTCTGATAATTGACGTTGATCATTTACAAGCGTGCCGTCAATGTCGGTTGCAATCATTTTAATTTTTGTCATTTTCAATATCTTCTTTCATAACTAGATTATCGTTGTGGACGTAACTATTAAATTCTTGATAAAGGGGTTCAAAAATTTCTAACTGATTTGAAGTTGCACGCATTTCTTTAGGGAAAAAGAAGCGTTCATCCCCAGAAACCTTACCGGTAATAGCGCCCACTAAACTGCTGACTTTAGATAATTCAACTAAAGTGCCGTCTTTTTGTTGGAGTTCAATTTGTGTACGTGGCTTTTTTTGTTTTGGATTATAAGCATCATATGGTAAATCAAAACTGTCGTTAGTAGCGGTGTAATATTCACTATTAAAGCCAGCTTTATCAACGAGATCACGTAACTTAGGAAGTAGTACTTTCGAGGATTCGCAAACCTTAACTGATTTAAACGGCTTACGATATAAGAATCTTTCCGCTAAGTCGCTCAAAATATCATCGTTGCTTTGAGTCCAATGAAGAAAATAAGTGTTCAAAACGCCATCATCAAGCAGCAAGTAATCCTCAAGTTTAAAATCATTTTCAAAAAATGGAGCTAATAAGTGGACATCGCCCAGTAAATCAAACTGTTTTTGTTGGTAAAGATGTTTGGCACGCTTTAAAAGGTGGCTTAAAATAACTTCAATCGAGCGTGAAACTGGGTGAAAATAAACTTGTTGATACATTTGAAAGCGACTAACAATATAATCTTCAACGGCATGCATCCCACTCATATCAAAAGCAATCCCGTCTTTGTAAGGACGCATTACACGTAAAATCCGAGTTAAATCAAAAGTACCATAATTAGTTCCAGTAAAATAAGTATCACGCAATAAGTAATCCATGCGATCGGCATCGATTTGACTAGAAATCATTTGAACTACTTGAGGGTTAGGATATGTTTTTTGGATAACGCTTGCGACTTTTTGTGGAAAATCATCAGCGACTTTGCGTAAAACTGCATTCACTTCTGTTTTAGGAGAAGTGATGATTTTAGTGGTCATTTCTTCATGATTAGTTTTGAAAATATGTTCAAAAGTATGTGAATATGCCCCGTGTCCAACATCATGTAAAAGAGCGGCGCATAAAGCAACTAAGCGTTCTTCATCATTCCAAAGACCGTCATCAGCATTTTGACTTGGGAATTTACGTTCAAATAAATCACAAATATTGCGAGTTATTTCATAAACACCAACGGAATGACTGAAGCGTGAATGTTCGGCGCCGTGAAAAACGGAGCTAGCCACTCCTAATTGGCGAATCCGACGTAAACGTTGAAATTCTTTTGTATCAATCAAATCTAAAATAACTTGATGTTGTATGTAAATATAATTATGAATCGGATCACGAAGAACCTTTTCCATCGGTAATAATTGTTTTTTGTATCCAGCTTGCATATCCATTCTCCTATAAGTAGATTTATTTGTGTTCATTATAGCATAAGATGCCGGTCTTTCTATGATTTATCATTGTTTAGTGATATGATATAAATAATAAATAAAGAAAAAGAAGGCGAATTAATGGCGGTTGAAAGTGAGAAAACAATTAAAGTAAAAATACAGACAATTAAAAAGCAAGAAGGACAAATTGAAACTTATCAAGAAGAATTAATTGGAAGTTTCGCGCAAGTGGCAAACAATGCTTATATTCGCTATCAAGAACAAGATGGATCCCGCGTGACTATGCGTGTTAGTCAAGAAAATGAAGTGCAATTAAGTCGTTCAAACGATGATTTGCGTTTGCGGATGGTTTTTTTGGATGATAAAGAAGTTCAAAATGCTTATCGAACTCCATATGGGGTAATTCCGTTAACAACTAATACTTCTAGATTAGACGTAATTATTGATGATGAGGAAGTAAAAGGTGAATTTAAAATTGATTATATGTTATCTTCGGGCGAAAATATGGTAGGAGAATACAAAATTAGATTGCAATTTAGCGCAATCTAATGTAATATGAAGAGTAAACTGTTTGAAAGGACGTGTACTAGTTTGGAGCTTGAAAAATTCAAAGATGCAAATAGAAGTGAATTGTCAATGATTGAAGTCGCACACGAAATCTTGAGTGTGCGTGGTGAAGTGATGGCCTTTGCGGATTTAACAAATGAAATCCAAGCATATCTTGGAAAGTCAGATGAGGAAATTCGTGAACGTTTATCTCAATTCTATACTGATTTAAACGTTGATGGTAGTTTCATTTCATTAGGGGATAACCAATGGGGGTTACGTTCATGGTATCCATATGATTCCATTGACGAAGCACTCGTACACGGTGACGACGAAGAAGACGATGAACGTCCACGTAAGAAGCGTAAGAAAGTTAACGCCTTCTTGGCCGATGTATCCGACGACGATGATGTTATCGATTATGATGACGATGATCCAGAAGATATGGATGACGATTATGATGACGATGACGACGATGATCACGAATTAAAGCATTATACTAAAGATTTAGGTGAAATCGATAGTGATGATGACGAAGAAGATGACTTACCAGATGGTATCGAAGGTCAACTTACAGAATTCGCTGATACAGATCTTGATGATGACGAAGAATAATTAAATAAAATGTTCTTGACATACTAATGGATGATATGTAAAATTTAGTATGGGCACTTCAGTTTTATCTGGAGTACAAGAACGGATAATAAGCTCCCTATTCTAATGTATGAATAGGGGGCTTAATTGTTTTTTAGTCCTACCTAAATAATAAATATAATAATTTTTTAAGGAGAATCATATATAATGACCAAGTATATTTTTGTTACTGGTGGGGTAGTTTCTTCTCTTGGTAAAGGGATTGTAGCTGCATCACTTGGACGTTTATTAAAAAATCGCGGATTAAAGGTAACAATCCAAAAGTTTGATCCATATCTTAACGTTGACCCTGGAACAATGAGTCCATACCAACACGGGGAAGTTTTCGTTACTGACGATGGTACTGAGACTGACCTTGACCTTGGTCACTATGAACGTTTTATTGATATTAACTTAAATAAATACTCAAACGTTACAACTGGTAAGATTTATTCAGAAATCTTGAAAAAAGAACGTCGTGGTGATTATTTAGGAGCAACTGTCCAAGTTATTCCTCACATTACAAACATGATTAAAGAAAAAATCATGCGTGCCGGTACAATCACTGATGCTGATGTTGTTATTACAGAAATCGGTGGAACAGTTGGGGATATTGAATCACTTCCATTCTTAGAAGCACTTCGTCAAATGAAAGCAGATGTGGGTTCTGAAAATGTAATTTACATTCACACAACATTAGTACCTTACTTACGTGCTGCTGGGGAAATGAAGACAAAACCAACACAACACAGTGTTAAGGAATTACGTGGTTTAGGAATCCAACCTAACATTTTAGTTGTTCGTACAGAAAAACCAATTTCACAAGAAATGCGTAACAAGATTGCTAACTTCTGTGACGTTGAACCAGAAGCAGTAATTGAATCAATGGACGTTGATACACTTTACTCAATTCCATTGAATTTACAAGCACAAAACATGGACAAGATTGTTTGTGATAAATTACACCTTGATACTCCAGAAGCTGATATGACAGAATGGACTGAATTACGTAATCGCGTAATGAATCTTGAAGGCGAAATCAAGATTGCTTTAGTTGGTAAGTATGTTCAATTACCAGACGCATATATTTCAGTTAACGAAGCCTTGAAGCATGCTGGATATAAGATTAACTCTAAAGTTCAAATCGAATACTTTGATTCAGAAAAATTAACTGCTGAAAATGTTGCAGAACAATTAGGTGGCTTTGATGGAATCATCGTACCTGGTGGATTTGGTGACCGCGGTTTAGAAGGTATGATTCAATCAATTAGATATGCCCGTGAAAATGATGTGCCTTACTTAGGTATTTGTTTAGGGATGCAAATGGCATGTATTGAATTTGCGCGTGATGTTGCTGGAATTGAAGATGCAACAACTGGCGAAGTTGATCCTAAAGCTGCCAACAAGATTATTGATTTGATGGCCGATCAAGAAGATGTTGAAAACATGGGGGGAACACAACGTTTAGGTTTATACCCATGCAAGCTTAAGCCAGGTTCAGTAGCGGCTGCTGCATATAACAATCAAGATGTAATTCAACAACGCCACCGTCACCGTTATGAATTTAACAACAAATATCGTGAAGAATTAGCCGCTAAAGGTTTAGTATTCTCAGGTACATCTCCGGATAACCGTTTAGTTGAAGTTGTGGAAATTCCAGAAAAGAAATTCTTCGTGGCTGCTCAATACCACCCAGAATTCTTATCACGTCCACAACGTCCAGAAGGTTTATTTGAAGCATTTATCAAAGCATCAGCAGAAAAATAAAAATTAATTAAGTCAATCTTTGATTTTAGGACTATACTGAAGATGTAAGATGCATTGGAGGTAGTAATTATGGAATCAAGAAAATTAAGTGATTTTGCTGAAAAAATAGTTCAATATCAAGAATCTAATCATCTGACAGATGCAGAATTTGCATTATTAGTTCGACTTTCAGTTGAAAGATTTCATGCATTGAAGACGATGAAAGTTAAACCAACAGGTGACGAAATTGATGTAATTAATACTGTTGTTAATCATTAAAAGTAAATTTAAAAAGTTAGGAATTTTTTTCCTAGCTTTTTTTTTATAAAATTTCCAACATTCTTTGATGATTAACTAGAAAATATTGAAAGAATAGGCTAAATCCTGTAAAATTATATGAGGACTTGTCTTAAATAAGGATAAGTATTTTAGATAAAATTAATAAGAAATTAGTAATTAATCATAAATGATATTTTTAATTAGATAGAGGATTGACGATGAAAAAAATGATTGTAAAAGGGGAACAGAAGTTAACTGGTGAAGTAACTGTTGGTGGTGCTAAAAATAGCGCAGTTGCTTTGATCCCAGCAGCTATCTTAGCTGAAACACCGGTTAAATTAGATTCTGTTCCTGACATTTTAGATGTGCATAATTTGATGATTATTTTACGTTCAATGAATGTTGAATCGCATTTTAATCATGGTGTCTTAGAAATTGACCCTACTCAAATTAAAAAAGCACCTCTTCCAGGAGATGCTATTCGTTCATTACGCGCATCTTATTATTTTATGGGAGCTTTACTAGGTAAATTCGGCGAAGCTACAGTCGGATTTCCTGGGGGAGATGACATTGGACCACGCCCAATCGATCAACACATTAAAGGTTTTAAGGCTTTAGGAGCAGTTGTTGAAGAAGAAGGCAACAAAGTGCATATTAAAGCGGGTTCTGAAGGGCTAAAAGGCGCACGTATTTTCTTTGATTTAGTTTCTGTAGGGGCTACAATTAACGTGTTATTGGCTGCTGTAATGGCGAAAGGAACAACTATTATGGAAAATGCTGCTAAAGAACCAGAAATCGTTGACTTAGCAACATTCTTAAATAATATGGGAGCTAAAATTCGTGGTGCCGGAACAGATGTTATTCGAATTGAAGGTGTAGACTCTCTAAAAGCTACGAATACGCATACAGTAATCCCTGATAGAATCGAGGCTGGAACATATCTTGCGTTTGCAGCCGCAAATGGAAATGGTGTTTTAGTTAAAAATGTTATTACAGAACATTTGGATCCATTTATTGCTAAGTTACAAGAAATGGGTGTTCGTTTAGAAATTAACGAAGATAGTATTTATGTTCCTGGGGGAGATTTATTGGCACCAGTAACAGTTAAAACTGCACCTTATCCAGGGTTTGCAACTGACTTACAACAACCAATTACACCGTTATTATTAAAAGCTAAAGGGACTTCGCAAGTTATTGATACCCTTTATCCTGGTCGTGTTTTACACATCAAAGAAATGCAAAGCATGGGTGCCAATATTTCAAGCAAAGATGGCATTATTACAATTAAGAATTCAGAATCCTTAATTGGTTCAGAAGTTTCAGCAGGAGAAATTCGTGCTGGGGTATCATTACTAGGATTAGCATTAATGTCAAAAGGAACAACCGTAATTAATAATGCCGATAACATTTTACGTGGTTATGAACGGATTATTGATAAGTTACGTGGATTATCAATTAAGATTGAAATTATTACAGATAATCGAGAAGATGGGGATAAGTAATGAAAGAAGTTAAGGAAGAAAAGCCTTCAGTCATTTCGGATTTACAAGGGATGACGTTGGAAGAAATTTATTCATATGCACGGCAATATAAGATTGCTAATTATAGTGAAATGAATAAAAAAGAACTTTCATTAGCAATTTTAAAAGCTCAAGCAAATGAAAATGATTTTCATATGAAAGGGATTTTAGAAATTGTTTCTTCCGAAGGCTTTGGTTTTTTACGTCCAATTAATTATGGTTCTTCAAAAGAAGACGTATATATTTCAGCTTCTCAAATTCGTCGCTTCGGTTTACGGAATGGGGATGAAGTTGGTGGAAGTGTTCGGCCACCGCGTCAAGGCGAAAAGTTTTACGGGCTTTTAAGAGTGGATACTGTTAACGGTAAAGATCCTGAGGAAGCCAAAAAAAGAGATCACTTTCCTGCCTTAACCCCAATTTATCCGGATAGACAAATGAATTTAAGCACTAAATCAAACTTGTTATCAACAAGAATGATTGATCTGTTTGCACCAATTGGTTTTGGGCAACGGGGATTAATTGTTGCCCCTCCAAAAGCGGGAAAAACAAGTTTGATTAAGCAAATTGCACAAGGGATTTCTGAAAATCATCCAGAAACTAAGATTTTAGTACTTTTGATTGATGAACGTCCCGAAGAAGTTACTGATTTAGAACGGACAATCAATGGCGAAGTTATTTATTCAACCTTCGATCAACGTCCAGAAAATCACATGCGGGTATCAGAGTTGTTATTACAACGCGCAATGCGCTTGGTTGAAGACAAGCAAGATGTGGTTATTTTATTAGATTCACTTACGCGTTTAGCCCGGGCTAATAACTTGATTGTGCCGCCAAGTGGACGGACACTTTCTGGTGGGGTTGATCCAACGGCATTCTTTAAACCAAAGAAGTTTTTTGGTGCGGCTCGTAACATTGAAGAAGGTGGAAGTTTAACAATTTTGGCGACTGCCTTAGTTGATACGGGATCACGGATGGATGATGTTATCTACGAGGAGTTCAAAGGAACGGGGAATATGGAATTACAACTTTCGCGTCAATTAGCTGAAAGAAGAATTTTCCCAGCGGTAGATATTAAGAAATCCGGTACGCGTAAAGAAGATTTAATCTTACAACCAGAAGTGCTCGATGCAATTTGGAAGTTACGTAAAAAATTAAATAATGATTTAATTAAAGATACAGAACAAGTACTACAATTACTTAAATCCTCAAAGGATAATCAAGATTTTATTCAAAAAATTAATAAGTTAATTTAGGATTGCTTATTAATCCAAAACATGGTATCATGTTTTTTGTTGTAATATACACAAAAATAACTCTGGTTCAGCAAATGTACCAGGGCAAAGGAGAGTATTGAAATGAAACAAGGAATTCATCCAGAATACCATGAAGTAGTTTTCATGGACTCATCAACAGGTTACAAGTTCTTATCAGGTTCAACAAAGACATCTGAAGAAACTGTAGAATTTGAAGGTAAAACTTACCCATTAATTCGTGTTGAAATCTCAAGTGACTCACACCCATTCTACACAGGTCGTCAAAAGTTCACTCAAGCAGACGGACGTGTGGATCGTTTCAACAAGAAATACGGTTTCACAAGCAACAACTAATCCTAGTTGGAGACTTGATAAATCATGCCGCTTATCTCATAATGGAGATAAGCGTTTTTTTTATATAATAAAAAGGAAGATTGATTAAGTATGAAGAAGAAAAATATGTCGCTTGATTTCATCTTAATGAGTATCTTTGAAGTTTTAATGGTAGTCTCATTAATTTTAGGAATTATCAAGCAAGAAAGTGGATTATATCTACTCGAAAATATTGCAGGAATGATTTTATTAGCAATGCCAATGATTGTGGTGTGGCTATTTCGCGTAGAGTTCCCACGTGTTTTGAGTATTGTATATATGTTATTTATTATTGGATCAGTATATCTAGGAACTCTATATCATTTTTATAGTGTTGCCTATTGGGATAAAGGGTTACATGTATTAAGTGGGATTTTACTTGCTGGTTTTGGGTGGTCATTATATGGTATTTTAGTTCCCAAATATGCACGTAAATATATGTCACCTGGATTTATTGCGTTTTATGCTTTTGCATTTGCAATGATGTGTGGCGTTTTTTGGGAGTTTTATGAATTTTCAATGGATGGATTGTTCGGTATGAACTTACAACGCTTTATTTCAACAACTGGGCATGCATTAGTTGGACGGGCTGCATTAATGGATACGATGGGAGATTTATTTGCAGATGCGATTGGGGCACTACTATTGAGTATTGTAGGTTATTTCCAAATTTTAAGTAAGCCAAAATGGATTGAAAACTTTTATTTTGATCGTGCTTCAAGCATGTTTCGTTAAAAATATTTATAATTAAAAAAGCCTTAAGAAATTACGTTTTAAAGCGATGATTTCTTAAGGTTTTTTAATTTTATTCATGCTAGCAAAGCGGTTTTTGGGCTAGTTATTTTCCCAAAAATTATTAATTTTCTGGCCGATTTCGGTTTGATTACGGCAATCTTGAATTTTACGCCAGTGTGGAGGAAAATATTGGCGATATTTAGGCCAACTAAAGCGTGAATCAATCAGTAAAACAACTCCTTTATCTGTTGCACTGCGAATCACACGCCCAGCAGCTTGAAAAATATTATTTAATCCCGGAAGTTGATAAGCATATTCAAAGCCCATCCCATCTTTTTTATCAAAGAAATCACGCAAAGCATCAGTTTCATCGTTTAACCCGGGCAGACCAACGGTAACAATGCCTACACCGATTAAACGTTCGCCTTTTAAATCAATTCCTTCAGAAAAGCTTCCTCCTAAAAGGGCAAATCCAACTAATGTAGTGTCATTTTGAGAATCAAAACGCGCTAAAAATTCAGCTTGTTCTTGTTCATCAATATCACGTTTTTGAACAATCGTATTGATTGTAGGATATGATTGCTTAAATGCTGTAACCACTGTTTCCAACAAAGTATAAGAAGGTAAGAAAATCAAATAATTGCCTTGGCGCTGACTGATAAGTTCGTAAATGGCGTTGATGATTAAAGGCAGATTTTTTTGTCGCATCCGATAAGTTACATTGAGATAAGGCGTACTTAGTAACAACATATTATTAGGATCAAAAGGAGTCGGAAGTTGGTAAATTAATCCATCTGATTTTAATCCAAACATTTCTTGATAGTACGAAAGTGGCGTTAGCGTGGCTGAAAATAAGATACTAGCGCCACCAAGATTTAAACTTTCAAGCACTAGGTGACTAGAATCTAAGCAAAAAATCTTAACAATGAGTTCACCTTGTTCATCGAGTAATAAATGAGTGCGAAAATTTTCATCATAAAAATCACTAATTTTTACAAAAGCTCGGACCTCTAAGAAAAATTCAAGTAATTCATCTTTAAAAATAAACTGGGGGTTATCTGAAAGAAAATCACTGATATATTCACAAAGATACATAGCTTCTTTACAAAGAGATTTGAGTTTTTCTTCTAAAATGATTGAGTCTTGCTGATATTGCTCTAGGGGAGTTTTGATTAAATCTAGTGAATTTAAAAGCTTATTGAGTTCGTTAATTAATTTTTGTGGTTTCTTTTCAGCTTTATTTAAAACTTTCAAGAGCTTTAGGGTATTACTAGCGCTAATTTCTTTGGTGTACATATCACGAGAACGTGAAACTAAATTATGAGCTTCGTCAACTAAAAAGATATGGTTGGTATTTTTATCACTAAAGAATCTTTGTAAATAAACTAACGGATCAAAAAGGTAATTATAATCACAAATTACTATATCGCAAAATAAACTTAAATCTAGAGAAAATTCAAAGGGATCAAGGGTATGTTTACGAGCATATTTTTCAATTACTTGCCGGTCAATTTGAGATTCGTTTTCTAAAACATCGAATAATGCTTCAGAAAGCCGATCGTAATAACCAATATAAAAGGGATTTTTATCATTATCTAAGCCAACTTCTTCAGGAAAAGTAATTTGTTCTTTTGAAGTTAAAACGATTGATTTAATTTCTAAGCCTTTTTGAGCTAAAAGGTTAATAGTGTCATTGGCAATTTTACGCGTACTTTTTTTGGCAGTGAGATAAAAAATACGTTCAGCTTTTTGTTCACCTAAACTTTTAATCGCAGGAAAAAGTGTCGAGATTGTTTTTCCAGTTCCTGTTGGAGCTTCAGTTAAGATTTTTTGTTGCGTTAAAATTGTTTTATAAACTGCAACTGCCAGTTCTCGTTGATTTTTACGATAATTAGGAAAAGGAAAATCAAGCGTTTTAATTGAGTCATTTCTTTTAGTGTGGAGTTTTTGACGTAATTTAATCCATTTTTCAAATTCATGAACTAATTCTTTGAAAAAATTATCAGCTTGAGCAAAACTAAGCATTTTTTCGCTGATATCTTCTTGACGGTTAGGGCGACAAATATAATGTAGGCGCAAATTAATAGAAGTTGTTTGATATTTTTGCATTAAAAAATAGCCGTATAATTTAGCTTGAGCCCAATAGAGATTAATTTTATTTTCACTTAATTCTTCAAATGGTTTATCGGAAGTTTTAATTTCAATCACTTCAAGCGGTTGTTTATCATGATTAAAAGTAACGCCATCCGCTCTTCCATGGAAGAAAAATTCTTCGTTTAAAATTGTGGTCGAAAATCGTAAGAAAACTTCAGCCTCAGTATTATCTGTAAATTGTTTTTGGATTTTTTTGTGGATAGCAGTACCCAGATAAGCAGCGTCTTTGCTAGAACTATTGTCACTTAAATCGCCGGCGCGAAGTAAAAATTCTACAAATTCACGAATGCCGATGCTTTGTTTCATTTTCCACTAATCCTTTCCGTTATAAAAATATTCATATTTAATTGTACTTTAGTTTATAATTAAAAAAAAGATTTCGGATTTTTCGGATTAAAAATGGAATTATTTTAAAAAACGTCTTTACATAATTCGGATATTGGATTATATTATTCATATAAATTATAACTATGTACGTGTTTACGTCAGGAGGAGAAAATAGTGAAAGACAAAGTTATTTCATATTTTGAAATAGATAAGCTCAATAGTACCATTGGACGTGAAGTTTTAGCTGGCTTCACTACATTTATTTCAATGGCTTACATATTATTTGTAATTCCATCAGTTTTAGGTGCTGCTCATATGGATAAAGGCGCTGCATTTACAGCGACAGCACTTGCCAGTGCTTTTGGATGTTTAATGATGGGGATATATGCAAAATATCCAATTGCTTTAGGACCTGGATTAGGGGTTAATGGATTTTTTGCTTATTCAGTTGTAATTGGAATGGGAATTCCTTGGCAGACTGCATTGGCAGGGGTATTTGTTGCTGGGTTGATCTTTATTTTAATTACAGTTTTCAAATTACGTGAAATGATTATTGATGCTATTCCTCAAGATTTAAAATATGCGATTTCAAGTGGGATTGGATTTTTTATCTCATTTATCGGATTGAAGGATTCAAAGTTAATTATTGCAAATGATTCAACTTTAGTCAGTTTGGGATCAATTCATGGTCAAACATGGCTTACAATTATTGGTTTATTGTTAATCATTGTTTTAATGCTTCTTCGTGTTCCAGGGGCAATTTTTATTTCAATTGTTGCAACGGCAATTATTGGAATGTTACTTGGGATGATCGATGTTCCACACGCAATTATTTCAGAAGCTCCGAGTTTAAAACCAACATTTGGGGTTGCATTAAGCCACATTACTGATATTAATACCATGCAATTATTCGTAGTTGTAATTACTTTCTTATTGGTAACATTCTTTGATACTGCCGGAACTTTAGTTGCTTTAGCTTCACAAGCGGGATTGATGAAAGATAACAAATTACCACGTGCAGGAAGAGCCTTATTATCTGACTCAGTAGCAATGATTGTTGGAGCTTTATTTGGAACATCACCATTAGGAACATATGTTGAATCTTCAGCTGGGATTGCTGTCGGGGGAAGAACCGGATTTGCTTCTGTTGTAACTGGGATTTTATTTATCATAGGAATCTTCTTTTCGCCATTATTGGCTGTGGTTTCAACTTATGTGACAGCACCTGCTCTAATTATCGTTGGGGTTTTAATGGCAGGAAATACTGCTAAAATTGCTTGGGATAAATTAGAAATTGCGATTCCAGCCTTTGTAATTTTAATTACAATGCCATTAACATATAGTATTGCTGATGGGATTGCGTTGGGGATTATCTTATACCCAATTACAATGATTACAGCAGGACGTATTAAGGAAGTTCCAAAATTAATGTATGTATTATTTGTTGTATTTTTAATTTTCTTATCAATTACTCAAGCTTAGAAATGAAAAAAAGTTTGGAGATTATGTCTCCAAACTTTTTTTATTTTGAAGGTTGTTGGGATTTTTCTCACAATTTTAAGCAAAGAAGCATTTAATGTGTTACAATTAACAATGACTCTAAAATGGTAGAAAAATTTGAAATTCATTTAAAATTTTTTAGTGTAAAGGAGATTTTTAAGCATGAAAATGCAGTTAGCCGAAATCGCACGTGCTTTAGGAGTTGAAGCAAACGATGCGTGGCAAGATATATTTGTTACAAATATTTGCTTCGACAGTCGTCAAGTAAAGCCAGGTGCGTTATTTGTTCCTTTAATGGGGACAAATGATGGGCATAATTATGTACAATCAGCAATTGATGGAGGAGCTGTAGCAACTTTATGGCAAGCTGATCATGTCAATCAACAAATTGCTGATTTTCCAAGTTTAGTTGTTGAAAATTGTTTGGAAGCTCTTCAAGCATTGAGTAAATATTACTTGGTTAAAATTAATCCCAAAGTGGTTGCCGTAACAGGAAGTAACGGGAAAACAACTACAAAAGATATGACTGCTGCAGTTTTGGGCCAAGTTTTTAATGTCCATAAGACTCAAGATAACTTTAATAATGAAATCGGGGTACCGATGACAATTTTGAGTATGGAACCAAATACTGAAATTTTAGTTGTTGAATTAGGAATGGATCGCTATGAACAACTTGATTTTCTTAGTAAATTAGTTGAGCCTGACGTTGCTATTATTACAATGATTGGGGAAGCTCACATTGAATTTTTTGGTAGTCGCGATAATATCGCTGAAGCTAAATTTGAAATTACTCATGGTTTAAAAGAAGATGGGGCATTAGTGATTAATGGAAATGAACCATTATTAACTAAACGAGCATCTGAAATTCAACAAGAAACCGTTACTTTTGGTAGTGGAGACAATGTTGAATTGCAAGCCATGAATATTGTGAGTGATGATAAACAAACAAGTTTTCGAGTTAAAAAGTGGCCAGAAGTTAACTTTACCATCCCAATGATTGGTTCTTATAACGTTTACAATGCCTTAGCTGCATTGGCTGTTGGTGATATTTATCATATTCCAGTTGACCAAATGAAAAACGCCTTAGCTGATTTTTCATTAACTAAGAATCGAACAGAGTGGTTACATGCCCCAAATGGTGCGCGGATTTTGAGTGATGTATATAATTCAAATCCGACTGCAGTTAAAGAAGTAGTAACTGCATTTGCTGAAGTTCCAACGACTGGCCGGAGAATGATTGTTTTAGGTGATATGTTGGAATTAGGTGAACAAGCCCAAGAAATGCATGAACAACTTGCTGATAGTATTGATGAAACAAAGATTAGTGATGTTTATCTTGTGGGACCTTTAATGGCAGCATTAGGAGAAAAATTACAGTCTAAATTTGAAAGTACTAAACTTCACCTTTATCAACCAGACGAATTAGGTCGATTGACAGATGATTTAAAAGCAAGTTTAACAAGTGAAGATGTTGTGATGCTAAAAGCTAGTCACGGAATTCACTTAGAAGAAGTTTTACGTAATTTAGTATAATTGTTCCTATCAATTTGGAGTAAATTAATGAAGAAATAAGTATTGAAAGCTGGATGTTTAACAAGCACTTTGGCCAATCCATACCGTGGTTGTAAGCATCAGCTTTTTACTTTATTAGGAGGAAATTTTTTTTGAAATTTGGCGAACTAGGATTAGATAAGAGTTTATTGAAAGCTGTGCAAAGAAGTGGATTTGAAGAAGCAACTCCAATTCAAGCAGAAACAATTCCCTTGGTATTAGCAGGACATGATGTAATCGGACAAGCTCAAACAGGAACAGGGAAAACAGCAGCTTTTGGTTTACCAGTATTACAACACTTGGATTTAGAATTAAGACAAATTCAAGCAGTTATTATTTCTCCAACCCGTGAATTAGCAATTCAAACTCAAGAAGAATTATTTGGATTAGGAAAAGAAAAACGTGCAAAAGTACAAGTTGTTTATGGTGGTGCGGACATTAACCGTCAAATTCGTCAACTTAAGCACAATACCCCACAAGTTTTAGTTGGAACTCCAGGTCGTTTATTAGACCATATCAAGCGCGGAACGGTTGATTTTAGCAATGTTAAGAATTTAATTTTGGATGAAGCTGATGAAATGTTAGACATGGGATTCTTAGATGATATTGAAAGTATTATCGCAGCAACTCCAAGTCAAAGACAAACATTACTTTTCTCAGCAACAATGCCAAAAGAAATTTTACGCATTGGCGAAAAGTTCATGACAGAACCAAAAATTGTTAAGATTAAAGCTAAAGAGTTAACAACTGATTTAGTTGATCAATACTTCATCAAAACTCGTGATAACGAAAAATTTGATATTATGACACGCTTAATCGATGTGCAAACACCTGATTTAACAATTGTCTTTGGTCGAACTAAACGTCGTGTCGATGAACTATCACGTGGTTTAGAAGCACGTGGATATAATGCAGCTGGAATTCATGGTGATTTAACTCAACAACGTCGAATGAACGTCTTGAAGAAGTTTAAAAATGGCGATTTAGATATTTTAGTTGCGACAGACGTAGCAGCGCGTGGATTGGATATTTCAGGTGTTACTCACGTTTATAATTATGATATTCCACAAGATCCAGAAAGTTATGTTCACCGTATTGGACGTACTGGTCGTGCCGGAAATCATGGGACTTCAGTAACATTTGTAACACCATTTGAAATGGATTACTTACGTGTAATTGAAAAATTAACTAAGAAACGTATGGAACCACTAAAGCCACCTACAGAAGAACAAGCATTCCATGGTCAAGTAGCATCTGCACTCGATGACATCAAGGATTTAATTGATGATACTGATACTAAGAAATACGAAGCTCAAGCTCAAGATTTATTAGAAAAATATGATGCAATTGATGTTGTAGCAGCATTCTTAAATAACATGACTAGAAAAGATGCATATGATGTGCCAGTTAAAATTACGCCAGAACGCCCATTACCTCGTCGTAAAAAAGGTAACAATCGTCGTGGAGGCAATCGTAAGTTTAATCATCGCAATGATCGCTATAATAGAAGAGATCGTCGTGATAACGGACGTAGTTTTAAGAAGAATAATAAATTCAAGTCAAATAAACAAAAGAATCGTTTTACAATTAGAACAAAAGATTAATAAAAATAAAAAAGTTGGAAAAACAGTTAGTCCTAGCAATTCGCAGAGGATATAGCTGTAATCCAGCTTTTTTATTTTGGAAAAGCAATGCAATAAACGACAAAATTTGATAGAATATAAGATGAATTTTATTAGGAGGTGCAGTAGTGATGAGACACGGAATTGATACTACAGATATTCAACGAATCAAAGATGCGTATAACAAACGTCCAAGTTTCGCAACGAAGGTTTTAACTCCAAATGAACTAGAGATTTTTAATAATTTAAAAAATCAGCGTAAATTTGAGTATTTAGCTGGAAGATTTTCAGCTAAAGAATCTTTTAGTAAAGCTTTTGGGACCGGAATTGGTTCTGCAGTATCATTTCAAGACGTCGAAATCTTAAACGATGCTCACACAGGGGCACCTTATCTTTCTAAATATCCAAAGAAAAATCAGTATCAAGCTGATATTACAATTACACATACAGATACAGTGGTTACGACCCTCGTTGTCTTAGAAAGTACGAAAGAAGATGAAAATATGGTGGTAGGTTACCATCGAAATACCAGAGCAATTATTGATTTAGATGCAATTAAAGCTAACATTATTGCTCAGAAAAAACGTCTAAAAAATAATCAAGAAATCTTTGCAGTCGTTAAAGCAAATGCATATGGACACGGAATTGTACCGGTAGCTCAAGCTGCAAAAAAAGCAGGAGCTAAAGGTTTTTGTGTTGCAATTATTGATGAAGGATTAGCTTTAAGAAATGCGGGAATCAAAGATCCAATTTTAATTTTAGGGGTTAATCCAGTACAAGAAGTCCGAGTGATGGCAGAAAATGATTTAGCAGTTGCGGTAGATTCACTTGAATTTTTACAAGCAGCCAAGGAAATCCTAGTTTTAAATCATTTAAAATTAAAAGTCCATTTAGCTTTAGATACCGGAATGGGGAGAATTGGATTCTTCAATCCAAAAAGTTTGAAAGCGGCAGCTGAATTTTTAACGGCAAATCAAGATTATTTTGATTTTGAAGGGATGTTTACTCATTTTTCAACTGCTGATAGTAGTGATAATTCATATTTTGAAAAACAGGTAAAAAAATTCGATGATTTATTAAAAGTCGTAACACCTAAACCTAAATATGTTCATCAAGCTAATTCAGCCACAGCATTATGGCACGAACCGTTTAAAGGAAATTTGGTTCGAATGGGCATTTCCATGTATGGTTTAAATCCAGCAGGAACAACGTTAACTTCAACGATGCCACTAAAACCAGCGTTTAGTTTAGAAAGTGAAATCGTTTCTGTTAAACAAATTGAACCAGGAACTTCAATTGGCTATGGCAAAACTTACACCAGCCAAGAAACTGAATATATTGGCACGGTTCCGATGGGATATGCTGATGGTTGGAGTCGAAAGATGCAAGGCTTTAAAGTTTTGGTTAACGGTCAATATTGTGAAATTGTTGGGCGGGTTTGTATGGACCAATTTATGATTAGATTACCAAAAAAATATGCAGTTGGAACGAAGGTTACATTAATTGGCGAAGATAATGGGAAGAAAATAACTGTAGATGATGTCGCTGATTATGCTCAAACAATTAATTATGAAATAGTTTGTGGAATTTCAAGTCGAGTTCCTCGTATTTACTCGGAAAGATAGGGGATTATTATGGGTGAAACGAAAATGTTTTCACTTCGAGAAAGTGAAAATTTTGTTGAATATTGCGAATTTTATTCAATTGAAGAAAAAGAAGTTTTAGAAGATTCTAAAATTGCAGAATATATTAAAAAAAATCAGTTCAATTTGGAAGCTTTAATTGCAGGATATTCTTCAATGGCAGAGTTGAATCAAGAACTTTGTGATGAATTATGGGGATGTGAATGCAAACAAATCGATCCTCAAGAAAATTAAGGAAACAGACATGGCACAAATAGAGGTTAAGCGTGGAGATATTTTTTATGCCGATTTATCTCCAGTAGTTGGATCCGAACAAGGTGGCAAGCGCCCAATTTTAGTGATTCAAAATAATATAGGAAATAAGTACAGTCCTACGGTGATTGTAGCGGCGATTACTTCAAAAATCAGTAAACCTAAAATGCCGACACATGTAGGATTATTAAAGCAAGAATCAAAATTAGAAAAAGATTCGGTTGTATTAATGGAGCAGATTCGAACGATTGATAAATCCCGTCTGCAAGATAAAATTACAAATATCAACGGTGATATTATGGAAAAAGTTGATCAAGCTCTTAGAATAAGTGTGGGTTTGACCAATATACATAGTAATCTTCAAAAATAAACTTAAATTTAAGAGGTTGGGAGAAAAAACTAACTTCTCTGAAAAAACATAGCAAAAGTTATAATAAAAACCTTAAGGAATCAACGTTTTTTGAAACGTAATTTCTTAAGGTTTTTAATTTCCAGACTTTTTTGCGCCACTTATTTGGTTTTTTATTATTAGAAATAGATGAGAAAAATTAGAAAAAGTAAACATTTTTCTAATGAAATAGAGTATAATAACTTTAAGTTATTTAAGAGAAATTATAGAGGGTGATATATATGTTCAGTAAAATCGGACAACTAATTTTTGATAATGAACAAGTTGCAAAAACAGCTGACTTTACTATGGGATTAGAAATTGAAATGCAACGAATTGACAGTACTGGTAACATCAGTCAAGAACCGTATCCATCTGCAGTCGGAGATCAAAAAACTAATCCTTGGATTACAAATGATTTTTTGGATACCATGCCTGAAACAGTTACCCCAGCAGCAAGTCATGCTTTAGATGCAATGCATTATTTATACGGAATTAATAATGCTTTAAGAACAGCGCTTGCTCCCGGTGAATTATTATGGCCATTATCAATGCCACCAGCATTGCCAAGTGATAAAACGAAGCTTCGCTTAGCTCAGATGGGACCTAAAAAAGAAGCTTACTTAAAAGAATGGGTTAAGCGTCATGGCTATTCAGCCGGAACACCATGTGGAGCACATATTAATTTGAGTATAGATCAACATATTATTGATATGGTACTGGAAAATTACCCAGAAGATTTTAAAAATGAAATTGAAGTTAAAAATTATCTTTATACAATTTTAGCGCAAGGTTTCGTGCGTTATCGGTGGATTATTACATATCTTTTTGGTGCTAGTCCAATCGCGGAAGCTAATTACTTTGATAAGGGAAAAGAATTAAAGCATCCAATTAGAAGTATTCGTCAAAGTCCTTATGGATTTGGAACTAAGTTTAGTGGTGATTATACAGATGTTCAAAGCTATGTTGACCGCATTGAACAAGGGGTTAAGGAAGGCATTTTAATTTCTGATTATGAATTTCATGGTGCTGTCCGCTTTAAAGGTAATAGTAATTTGAAAAAACTTCCAGAAACAGGAATTGAATATCTGGAATTAAGAATGCTTGATTTAGATCCAAGTAGTTCTGTCGGGGTAAGAACTGATACTTTACGTTTTATCCGCTTACTAGCCAGTTACCTTATTATGAGTCCAGCGCTTCCAAAAGATGAAGTAAATCGTGTTTTAACAGCAGCTGATGAAATTAATCGTGAAGTTTCAATCGAAGAACCAACGCAAGTATCAAAATATCAAGATCGTGCGCAAGCGTTCTTACGTACTCTTGAAAGATACGCTAATCGCATTCAATTGGGTCCAGAATATGCAGAAATTTTAGAAGATTTAGAAGACCGAGTTGATAATCCATTAACAACACCTAGTGCAAAATTATTGAACTATGTGAAAGATGGATCGTTGAAGGAGTATGCTTTACGACGTGCTAAGCGCTATCAAGAAGCAGCTCAAGAATCAATTCATCAATTCCAAGGCTTTGAGGACGGAAAAATTTTAACCGCAAAAGAGCTTAAAGAACAGCTATTTAATGGAAATTGGGAACCTACAAATCAATAAAAAATTAATGAAAATCTCCAGAAATGGAGATTTTTTTATTGTTATAAATAAAAATTTCAAAAACTTAAATTTTTGCGCAGAGTGAACCTTGTATTTATATGATAATCATTCTACAATATAAGTGTAATGAAAACGGTAACATGAAAGGGGTCTTGTCAAATGTCAAGAACAGTTATTATTGGTGCTAACCATGCAGGAATCGCTGCAGCAAATACATTATTAGATAATTATAAAGATCAAGAAGTAGTAATGATTGATCGCAATTCAAATCTTAGTTATTTAGGTTGTGGAACAGCCTTATGGGTTGGTCGTCAAATTGATGATTATCATGGATTATTTTATACAAGCGAAGAAGAATTCGCAAAAAAAGGCGCAGACATCCATATGCAAACAGAAGTAAGTCATATTGACTTTGATAAAAAAGTTGTCTATGCACATCCATTAGATGGAAAAGAAGATTTCGAAGTTAGTTATGATCATCTTTTATTAACAACTGGGTCACGTCCAATTTCTCCAAATGTACCCGGAAAAGATTTAGATGGCATTCACTTTTTGAAGCTATTCCAAGAAGGTCAAGCTGTAGACAAGGAATTGGCTAAAGAAGATGTTAATACAGTTGCCGTTATTGGAGCAGGATATATTGGGGTTGAAGTTGCTGAAGCAGCAAAACGTCGTGGCAAAAAAGTTCTTTTATTTGATGCCGCAAAAACTTGCTTAGCAAACTATTATGATCCAGAATTTTCAAGTTTAATGGAAGAAAACTTGAAAGAACATGGATTAGAATTACATTTTGGTGAATTAGTTTCAGAATATAAAGGTGACGCAAATGGACGTGTAAACCAAGTTGTAACTAAAGATGGCAATAGCTTTGATGTTGATATGGTTATTAATGCAATTGGCTTTGGCCCTAATAATGTTTTAGGAAAAGATCATCTAGAACTATTTGCTAATGGCGCATATAAAGTTGATAAACATCAACAAACTAGCGATCCAGCAGTTTATGCTGCAGGGGATTGTGCAACTATTTATTCTAATGCCGCTGATGCTGACACATACATTGCTTTAGCTTCTAATGCAGTTCGTTCTGGTATCTTAGCAGGTCATAATATCGGTGGAACACCCCTTGAAGCAATTGGGGTTCAAGGATCAAATGGGATTTCAATTTTCGGTTTGAATCTTGTTTCAACAGGTCTTTCGGTTCAAAGTGCACCAAAATTTGGCATTGAAGTTCAATACAGTGATTTTGAAGATTTACAAAAACCTGGCTTCATGAAAAACAATGATAAGGTTAAGATTCGCTTAGTTTATGAAAAATCAAGTCGCCGTTTAGTCGGAGCTCAACTTGCTTCTAAGGCGGATATTTCAATGGCAGTTCATATGTTCTCATTAGCAATTCAAGAACATGTAACAATTGATAAGTTAAGCCTATTAGATATCTTCTTCTTACCACACTTTAACCAACCATACAACTACATTACAATGGCTGCTTTAAACGCTAAATAAAAAAATAGACTGAGAATTAAATTTCTCAGTCTATTTTTTATTTACGTGTTTTTTCAGCAACTTTTTTTGAACGTGCGATTAAATCAGCAAAAATCTTTTGAGAATATTCATAGTGCTTAAACATATTTTCAGGGTGCCATTGAATAGCTAAAATTTGATTGCCATCGATTGATTCTACTGCTTCTGGGACATGATCGTCAGCAGTAGCGACAACTTTAAGGCTAGGAGCAATATCTTTAAGTGCTTGATGGTGACGAGAATTAACGTAAGGACGTTCACCAACAAGGTTAAATAAAGTACTATCTTTTGCAACATTAACGTGGTGTGATGGAAGGTTTCCTGGAGCATTTTGAGAATGCTTAATAAAGGAATTCGGATTTTCAGATAAATCTTGGTATAAAGTTCCACCTAAGCCAACATTAATAATTTGCATTCCTCGACAAATTCCCATGATTGCTTTATTTGCTTTGATTGATTCTTTCAGTAATGCGATTTCAAATAAGTCACGCTTACGGTAAGTAGCACCTAATTTTTGGTGAGGTTCTTCACCAAAGAAAGTCGGATCAACATCAAAGCCACCAGCGAAAATAATTCCATCGAATAAATCAATATAATCTTCAACGAATTTAGGATCAACACTTGGTAAAATCACAGGGACACCCCCTGATTTAACAATCGCTTCAATAGCAGGTCTAGGGGCAAATGGGGCATTACGCTCGTTAATGACATTGGTTGCCTCAGTTAATGTATCTGCTGGAATTGCAATTCTTGGTCTCATCGAAACACTCCTTTATATAATATCTTTAGATAAGAAAATATCATATTTTTAACCTGCAGTAAAGAAAAAATTGTGTAAAATTTAGCGCTTAAAGCAAAAACTTAATCATTGCCAAATAGTTGGGCTAATTTAGCAGCTGTTTCAGGGTCTAAATTATCAGCAAATGTTGCATTGGGTTCATTTTCTTCTTGCTTTTTCAATTTTTTACTTAATTCTAAGTTGTGTAAAATGTCTTGGATTACAACTTTTTCACCTTCAAGAATAGGATTAAGTTCAAGTAAGCCACCAGCTGAATCCGAATGACCACCACCATTAAAGTGTTCTTCGGCAAATTTAGCTACATCTAAGCGACCATTACTTCGAAGTGAGATGCGATGATTATCGATAACTAATGCAGCATCAATATCATGTGTTTGCAAAAATTCATGCGCGATTTCAGATTTGTAATCACTTGCATAAACAATTCCAAGGGTATAATCATCAAATTTAAAAGTTGTCGCACTCTTAAGATGAGAATCAAGATATCTTTTACGACGACCATTTAAAGTGTTGATTAATAAATTGTTTTGTTGACGATATACATTCCAGCCAGTATTAAAGACTGATGCAACGAAATCTTGAGAACTATTTAATGGGTAAAACCAAAAGAGTTGATTAAACTCATCTGCAGCTTGCTTAGTTTCAGCTGGTAATTTAGGATCATTAACCCAATCCCAAGTATCATAAGCACGAATTAATTCAACAAGAAATTTTAATTCGTTTTGCTTTTTAGTAGGGACGTTGGAAAAGTTAACATTTTGACTGACCCAATCCCAAACTAAACTTGTTGCACTCGGATTAATATTTTCATTAATAGGGCTAATGCAGTTTTCGTGATATTTACGGCGTAAATCAGCTTCAGTTTCGTGATGATCAAAAATCATCCAGTGATTAGAAAAATGTTGTTCTAATAATTGAAATGAGTATTCACTATCAGGTGTCATATCAGCGATATAAACATCACTATATTGACTTAAAGTGGGTTGTTTAAACCAATAAGAAAGTTCTTGATCTAATCTTCCAGCTGAAATTGTAGTTAAATCAAATTCAACGTTTTTAAATAAATATGGTTGGAGCGTTTGGAGTAATACCGGTGCGCCAAAACCATCTAAATCGTTATGTGAAAAAATTTTAATATGGCGTTTAATTGACAAATTTTCTTCCCCCTGTAAATATTAAATGATGATTCCTTGGCAATGATCAAGTTCATGTTGAACGATTTGCGCGTTAAAACCATCTAATTTAGCATGTTGTTTTTGAAAATCAATATTAAAGTAGGTTACTTCAATATTTTCAAAGCGTTTTGTTGGACGCGTTCCATCTAAACTAAGACAACCTTCTTTAGTTTGATAAGGTTTAAATTTTTTAGTGATTTTAGGATTAATCATAGCGACGTTTAGTTCACCAAAGCGGCAAGCAATGATATTTTTGTGTTCGCCAATCATATTTGCGGCTAAACCAACACAAATTTCTTTATTAGCTTCAAGTGTGTCAAGTAAATCAGTAGCGATGGCTAAATCTTTTTTGCTTGCAGGTGTACTTTTTTGTTTTAATGATGTAATATCGCGATTAATTTCTCTTATCATATCTGATATCCTCATTTCTAAAAAAATTCTTTATATATTATATCAAATTTGCTATAAAATATGGAAAGTGAATACGAAAGGAAGAACATAATGGAACAATATATCAATGAATTGGTTAAATATCAAAAAAAATATCCTAATTTTCTTAAACTCCAAGAAAAAATTACTTTTTGTTTAACTGTACTTAATGGTTTAGCAAGACAGGAAATTCCAGATAAGATAGTTAACTTAGAATTTAGTGAGGATGAAATTATTGATGCATTATCATTTTGTCCTGATATTTTAGAAATTCAAGATAGACTTTTAGATTTACGGCAAGTGGTGATTGAAACATATGGACTTTGGCATATTTTCAGTCAAGAATTTGTATTCGAATTGGAGAAGTTTCTTGATAAAAAGAAAACGTTGCAATTAATGGCAGGCAATGGCGCGTTAGCTAAATTTATTCCTGAAATTAAAGCAACAGATAATTTTGAGTGGCAAGGACAAGATATTCAAAGTCCAACACCTTGGGTAAAAGTTGAACAAATTGATGCATTAGAAGCAGTTAAAGAATATGGAGAATCAGTAGAAAATATTATTTTGGAATGGGCACCTGATACAGAGGAAACTGATTATCAAATTTTAAAATATCTACGACAAAATCAATGGCAAGGTAGATTGATTGTGATTGGTGAAAAAAATGGAGCAACGAATTCTAAACTTTTTTGGCAAAAAGCGCAGGTAAAAGAGGTGCACCAATTAACCTTGGTGCATCCAGCTATAGATTTTATTAAGGATAAAGTGTTTTTGGTTAAATAAGTTAATTGGAAATTAAATTTATGATATAATTTTAAGTACTAAATACTTTTTTGGAGAGTTTAAAAATGAATAAAAATAGACAAAAGATTAGTCTTTTTTCTGGAATCATGCTAGCGCTCAGTTCGTTAATTGGTTCTGGATGGCTATTTGGGTCAGGTGAGGCTGCTAAAGTAGCAGGTCCAGCTGCGACGATTTCGTGGATCCTTGGTGCCGTGATAATGATGTTGATTGCATTTAATTACGTGGAATTAGGGACAATGTTTCCGGAAAGCGGTGGGATGAGTCGCTATGCTCAATATAGTCATGGACCGCTTTTGGGTTTCATTGCTGCGTGGGCCAATTGGGTATCACTAATTACGTTGATTCCAATTGAAGCTGTTGCATCTGTTCAATATATGAGTACTTGGCCTTGGAAATGGGCCAATTGGACTCATGCATATATTGAAAACGGAACGATTACAACAAAAGGTTTAGGAATTGTTATTATCTTTATGATTATTTTTACTTTGATTAATTTCTGGTCAGTAAAAGTGCTTACGCGTTTTACAAGCTTAATTTCATTCTTTAAGTTATTAGTTCCAGCGTTAGTAATTATTGTTTTAATTTGGACAGGATTTCATCCCGAAAATTTTGGTCATAGTACTTCAACATTTATGCCATATGGAATTCGTTCAGTTTTTGAAGCAACTACTGTTTCAGGAATCATTCTTTCATATGATGCCTTTCAAACGGTAATCAATATGGGAGGCGAAATGGAAAAGCCTGAAAAAAACATTTTTAAAGGGGTTGTAATTTCGCTTTCCATCACTGCTGTGATATATGTATTACTCCAAATTACATATATTGGTGCTATTAACCCTGAAACAATTGCAACTAAGGGATGGCATGGAGTTAATTTTGCGTCACCTTTTGCTGATTTAGCATTATTAGCAGGATTAAACTGGTTATCAATTTTACTATATGTTGATGCATTTGTTTCACCATTTGGCACAGGGGTTACGTTTGCGGCAACTTCTGCTAGAACTTTGGCGGCAATGACTAAGAGTAAACACGTTCCCTCATGGTTAGGTAAGTTGGAACGTCGTTATTTAGTGCCACGTTACGCAATGATTGCTGATTTGGTTTTAGCAACAGCTTTAGTTTATGTGTTTAGAGACTGGTCTAAATTAGCAACAGTTGTTTCAATTTCAACTTTTATTGCTTATTTAACTGGACCAGTAACAGCGGTGGCATTACGTAAAATGCGTCCAGAATTTAAGCGTCCGTTCAAATCAAAACATTTAAGTTGGATTGCACCACTATCATTTGTCCTTACAAGTTTAGTTATTTACTGGGCAATGTGGCCAACAACAATCGAAGTTATTTTTGTTGTTTTAATTGGATTACCAATGTATCTATATTATGATATTAAATATAATAAAGTTCACTGGAAAACCCAGCTAAAAGGAAGCATGTGGATAATTGTTTACTTAATTTTCATTTCAACAATGTCATATGTTGGTAGTGTAGGCTTTGGGGGGCAAGATTGGATTAAGTTCCCATTAGATTTTGTGGTAATTATTATCGCTTCAATTTTCTTTTATGTTTGGGCGATTGCTAGCCGAATCGATGGTGATGATCTGATAGATGCGAAAGAAGTCAACGATGAAGTCTACGTAAACGACAAAGATTAATTTTTGGAAAATAATGTAATATAATGAAAGGAGAGACGAATAGTTTCTCCTTTTTGTTTGGATGAAAGTGTAATGGAGGAAAAAATGAAAGGAAAAAAGTGGCTATTAATATTTTTGGGAATAAGTGTGGGGATACTTCTGGTAGGGAAATTATATCATGATTTTCAACCACAAATTCAAATGTTAATAAGAGGACATTTTACGCAATCAGAATTAATAAAAAGTGTACGTTCACATGGATTAGAAGATGGAATGGTATTAATTGGATTGACAGCAATCATGTATGCAATTCCAGGACTCTCTAGTTCAATCGTTTGTATATTTAATGGACTTTGTTATGGCCCGGTTTTAGGAACAACAATTAATTGGATTGGGAATCTTTTAGGAAATATCCTTGTTTGGATGACTTTATCACAGATTAAATTATCTGATAGGACCAAAAAATCTAAATTGTTAGATGATTTGTTGCAATTTAAGTATCCGATGATGGGATTAATTTTAGGATATATGATACCGTTTATTCCATCATTTTTAGTAAATTTTGCCGCAAATCAAATGAAGGTTAAATTTTCAAAATTGATTGGTGTGATTGGAATTGGAATTTTACCAAGTGCGGTTATTTATGCAGTTGGTGGGGATGCGATCTTAAAAGGTGATAATCAACGAGCCGTTATTGTCATTTCATGTATTGTTATTTTGGTTGGTTTATATGTAATAATTAGAAAAAAGCGAAAAATAGTAAAATAAAAGAGGCTAAAATTAATTAGCCTCTTTTTACTTAGTTTAAAGCAGTCAAAGTATAAATATTAAATATAAATCTTAGTACCAGCCGTTTGCTAACCAGTGACTCTTAGCATTTGACCATGAACCGTAGCGGTTAGCAACATATTGGTCAGCAACACGTTCTTGGTTAGCAGGTGAGTAATCACCACCAAGGTATGAAGCAGTTAATTGGTACTTACCGATGTATTGACCGTTTTGAGCAGTGTAGCTACCGCCTGATTCACGTTGAGCAATCCATGCTTTTGCAGCAGCATCGTTGCCACCAACATTTGAAGAGTATGAACTGTATGATGAGTTACTTGATGTAGCAGCAGGTGCTTGGTAAGTTGAACCAACTACATTAGTGTTTGTTGAACTTTGAACAGAACCAGTGTTTGATTGATCGCTTACTTGTTGGTCAGTGTTCTTATCAGCATCTTTTAATTCAGTTTCAAGCTCTTGGCCAACAAAAATTAAATCAGCGTTAGAAATTTTGTTAGCTTTGACAAGAGTTTCAACCGTGGTCTTGTTTTCTTTAGCGATTTTTGAAAGTGTGTCGCCTTCCTTAACTGTAATTGTATCTGCGTTAGCAATAACTGTTGATGAGAATAATCCTGTTAAAGCAACTGCTGAAGCTAATACTGTATTTTTTTTCATAAAATAATACACTCCTGTAAAAATAAATTTATCTATTTCGTAATTGACTTAAAAAGTCTTTTTATCATTTCTTAACGTTTTTAAGTATAGACAATTAATATAACAAGAGGATAATAGCAAAATTACTATTTTAGGGATTTATGTAATGTTTTGTAATATTAATGGTAGAAATGTTGATATAACGGGGATTAGATTTTGAGAAAAATGAAGTTTTTGTAATATAAAGGCAATAATTTTTTTATAATTTAATTAAAATATTGTTGAAAAAAATAAAAAAATAGAGTTTTTTTACATAAGTATTACTAAAAGTTACAAACGTTTTGTTATAATTAATAAAGCAAAGAGTTGAACCAAGCCATTTAGGGTAAATTTATGAAAGGTGCGGGTGAAAACTGGAAATCAACTCGATTTAAATCCCGTAAAAGAAATGAATATCTTATTGATGAATGCTGGAAGTTCTTCTGTAAAGTGGAAATTATTTGAAGAACAAAGTGAAGAATTAATTGCAAAGGGTTCAATTGAAAGAATGATGAATCCGGGTTCAAGTTTTGAAATTAAATTTAAAGATCAAGTCTATGAAGAAACGATTGATAATCTTTCATATGAAAAGGCAGCTGAAATGATTATTGAAAAAATTCAAGAAATGAAGATTACTTCATTAGATAAAATTAAAGCTGTGGGTCATCGTGTTGTAGCTGGTGGCGAAAAGTTTACTAAAGCAACTAAGATTGATGAAAGTAATTTTGAAGATTTAGAAGGAATGAAAGATTTTGCACCGTTGCATAATCCAATGGAAACACGTTATATCAAGTTGATGCAAGATGTCATGCCAAATACACCTCAATACGCTGTTTTTGATAGTAAATTCTTTTTAGATATTCCAGAATTCAACGCTATTTATAGTTTGCCATATGAATATACGAAAAAATATCAAATTCGTCGTTATGGAGAACATGGAATTAGTCATACATATTTAACAAAACGTACTGCTGAATTGTTAAGCATGGATCAAAATAAAATTAATATGATTGCTTTACATCTTGGCGGTGGTGCTTCAATTGCAGCTATTAAAAATGGAAAGGCATATGACACGTCAATGGGATTTGCCCCATTAACTGGATTGACAATGGGAACTCGTGCAGGGGATGTTGATCCATCATTAGTGCCATTTTTAATGAATAAATTAGAAATGTCAGCTGAAGAAGTATTAATGATGTTAAATCAAAAATCAGGTTTATTAGGGGTTTCTGAATTATCCTCAGATATGCGTGATTTAGCAGCTAAGCAAGATCAAGATCAACAAGTTAAGCTTGCGATTGATATTTTTGTAAATCGTATCGTTAAATATGTTGCCGGGTACTTTGTAGAGTTAGGGCATGTTGATGCAGTTGTATTTGCCGGAGGAATTGGTGAAAATAATCCATGGCTCCGTCAACGAATTATAGAAGAGCTCGCAGTTCTTGGTTTGAAGATGGATGTGACTCTTGATAATCAAAATCAAGAAGGAATTACTTCAAAAGAAGAATCTTCTGCGAAAATTCTTTTAGTACCTACAAATGAAGAATTAGAAATGATTCATCAAATTAAAGCAGAATTATAATTTATATCTAGAAGAGAAAACAAAAAATTAAAGGTTTTCTCTTTTTTTATTTGCGGTAATTTATAATTTGCAAGATAATGGAGATAATAATTATAATACTGAGGGAAAAAATGCAGGCAAAAACACATATTATTACAACCTTTTCTGCCGGAATACCAACAATGCTTTTAGTTGATGAACTATCAGTTGTTAACATGGGGGCCTTATTTATAGGTTCTTTACTTCCGGACATTGATCATCCCCAATCTTATTTAGGTAGACGCCACAAAATAGTAAGTAATGTAACCAATAAAGCCATGGGGCATCGAGGAATTACGCATTCACTTTTGGGGATGGGGGTAGTATATATTTTTTTACGGCTTATCCAGATAAATTATTTAGCCCCATCGATTCGTTTAGCTCCATTTTGGATATTGTACGGATATTTGATGCATCTAATAGAAGATGGTTTTTCACAACGAGGAGTTAAGTGGTTGTGGCCATTTGGAAAATCGCCTCTTTCTTTTGGAGGAAAAATTGCTTTTTATCGCACGGGGCATATCAGTGAATATTTGATTTTGGGATTTATGATGTGCCTTTTGATAATTGAAATACGATTATTATTCACTGGAGGATTGGAACAAATTTTGTCAAGTCGAATTTCAGTCGTTTTAAAAAAAAATAACCATACTGCTTCAACGATATTTTTTCTAGGAAATGTGCGGGGAGGAATATAGATGCAAGAAAATGAAATGAAATTAGCAGCCGCTCAAAAGTTAAAGAGTAAAGGAATTAAAAATACTCCACAAAGGAAAATTATTTTGGCATATTTAATGAATTCTAATGAGCATCCTTCAATCGATATGATTTATTCGTATGTACTTAAAAGTGGATTGAAGATGAGTTTGGCGACAGTGTATAACACATTGGAGATTTTTTTAAAGCATAATTTAGTTATTGAAGTTGCTCCAGATAACACTGGCAAGACGCGGTACGATTATTTTGAAAAACCACACTATCATGTGATTTGTGTAAAATGCGGTCGCATAGTTGATGTTTATGATAGTCAATATCAATTATTGGAAGAATATGCTAAAAAAGTAACGAACTATCAAATTTTGAATAGCCAATATGAAGTTTATGGAATTTGCGAAGAATGTCAAAAAAAGACGGATTAAGGTTATTGACTTTTAACAAGCTTTAACATAAGATATACTTATTCATAACGAAGAAATAGATAAGTAGCGCAACAATCAATTTTTAAGAGACTTAGTGGTGCTGGGAACTAGGATATATTGTTGGGTGAATTACACTATGGAGTTATTTCGGGTCATTTACGTTATCAATGCAAAAGATGGCTGAAGACATATTTTCAGCAACTTGGGTGGTACCGCGGAAAAATTCGTCCCTAATACTTAATTGTATTAGGGACTTTTTATTTTTAAAATACTTTATTGAAGGGAAGAAAAATACGTGTCTAATATTTTAGAAGAGTTAAGATGGCGTGGAGCTATCAATCAACTTTCAGATGAAGAAGGCTTAGAAAAGTTACTTGAAGATAAATCAGTTGGGATTTACTGTGGAACTGATCCTACAGGAGACAGTTTGCACATTGGTCATTTAATTCCATTTATGATGTTGAAACGATTCCAATTAGCTGGTCATCGTGCACACATTTTGATTGGTGGAGGAACAGGTTCTATTGGTGATCCATCAGGTCGTAACTCAGAACGTACATTACAAACAATGGAACAAGTTAAGCATAATGAGGAAGCTTTAACTGCTCAAATGAAGAAATTGTTTGGAAAAGATAACATTACAATTGTAAATAACTATGATTGGTTATCAAAATTAAGTCTATTAGATTTCTTACGTGATTATGGTAAGTTATTTAATATTAATACAATGTTAAATAAAGAAGTTGTTGCTAGTCGTTTAGAAAATGGGATTTCATTTACAGAATTCTCATACCAAATTCTTCAAGGGATTGACTTCCACCATTTATGGAAAAATGAAGATGTTCAATTACAAATTGGTGGTTCAGATCAATGGGGTAACATTACTGCAGGAATTGATTTGATTCACAAACTTGAAGGAAGTAAAGCTCAAGCATACGCCCTTACAATTCCATTGATGTTAAAAGCTGATGGAACAAAATTTGGTAAAACTGCTGGTGGAGCAGTTTGGTTAGATCCAGAAAAGACGACACCTTACGAATTTTATCAATTCTGGTTAAACCAAGATGATCGAGATGTTGTAAAATACTTGAAGTATTTTACGTTCTTATCAAAAGAAGAAATCGAAGCACTTGAAGAAAAAGTTAAAACACAACCAGAAAAACGCGAAGCACAAAGAAAATTAGCTCAAGAGGTAACAGCATTTGTACATGGACAAGATGCTGTTACAGAATCTGAACATATTTCAGCAGCATTATTCTCAGGTGAAGTTAAAGATTTAACTGCAAGCGAAATCGAACAAGGTTTCAAGAATATGCCTAATGTTACAGTAACTTCTGATAAAAAGAATATTGTTGATTGGTTAGTTGAATGCGGAATTGAACCATCAAAACGTCAAGCAAGAGAAGATGTTACAAATGGAGCTATTCGTATTAACGGTGAACGAATTTTTGAATTAGACTTTGAAATTGATCCCGCTGCAAACTTTGATGGAAAATTTGTCATTGTTAGACGCGGAAAGAAGAAGTATTTCCTAGCCCGTGTTGAAGCCTAATTATTAGTTATGAGAATCGAAGATATAATATCTTTGATTCTTTTTTTATAAAAAAATATTTTTTTAAAATTCGTATTTTTTATAACAAGAGAAGATTAATGATGATTTAAAAAAATTTTATATGGATTTGACGAAAATATAAAAGTTATTTTGTGCACAAATGTTTGATACGGCACGAATAAAGTGAGGGGAAAATAATTCATAAATGGGGTTGACGATTATCTAATATCTTAGTATAGTTATATACGTTGATTGCGACAGACAAGTTTTTAAGCAGTTAACAAGATA
>NZ_BAML01000009.1 GCF_000615845.1 Ligilactobacillus hayakitensis DSM 18933 = JCM 14209 | reverse complement strand
ACTCATCGAACATTGAGAAAACATAAGGAAGAAATCCTTTTGACATTAACCTATAACTATACAAACGGACCAATTGAAGGAAAAATGAATAAAATTAAAGTATTAAAACGCGTAGCGTTTGGGTTCAGAAGTTTTAAAAACTTTCGCTTACGTATTTTATTATCAAGTCAAGCATCTACACTAAACATCAAAGAAAAAAAGAGCAAAAAAATAACGGCTAAGCAGCTTGTTCTACAAGCAACTTAACCATTACTTTTTGGACTATATTTAATTAGATTTCTTCATCAGTATTAATTGACAAAGAACCAAAAAAAGCACCTACAACCGTAAGTGCTAGGTTAAAGGTAACCAATCTTTGATTTCCTTTAGTTGTTTATATGTTTTTGTGATTAAACTATTTTCTTTAAAATACTCAATTCCTAATCGAGTTATCTGCCAATTACTTGGATCATTTACTGAACTGTATTTAGGGGATACTCCATCAAAAAACTCTATACCAGCTATAAAGCTATCTTCAGATAACATCTTCAAAGTGTCATCATACTGCTTGCCTGTAATTCGTAATGACTTAGCATTCAGAGATTTAACCCTAGGAACTTGGCCTGTTTCGTAGCAGTCATTTAAATATTTCAAGATTTTAGTGGCTACTTGTTCGTAACTTGACATGTTTAATTCATCTTTTCAATATATTTGTTGAGATATTCAATGAATCTTTTTCTATCTGAGTCCGTTAATTCAGGTGGCACTAATTCTTCGATGTCATCTACATAATCATATGCATCAGTTTTATCAAAATCACAGCAGTACCAATCAGTCATGAAATCAACAATAGATTCAATTTCCCAATATGTATAACTATCATTATTGATGGCATCACTATGCAAAGCCCACTCATAATCAACGCTATGTATTCTGTACTTTTTGTTTTTGTTTTTTTCTTCCATTCAATAACTCCCCTATTCAAAACGTTTAGCGTAGCTCCTTTTTTGATTATATCATTTCCAGAAACTACCGATTTAGCCCTAGGAACTTAGCCTGTTTCGTAGCAATCATTTAAGTATTTTAAGATTTTAGTGGCTACTTGTTCGTAACTTGACATGTTTAATTCATCTTTTCAATATATTTATTGATATATTCAAGGAATCTTTTTCTATCTGAGTCCGTTAATTCAGGTGGAACTAATTCTTTTTCGATGTCATCTATATAAACATATGCATCAGTTTTATCGAAATCAAAGCATTCCCATTTACCTACGAAGTCCTTGATAGATGCCTGTTCCCAAAACGTATAACTACCTTTGATAATTCCGCTAGTTATAGTTCCAGCATACTCAACGCTATTTATTCTGTACTTTTTGTTTTTGTTTCTTTCTTCCATTCAATAATTCCTCTATTCAAGACGTTCATCTTAGCTCCTTTTTTGATTATATCATTTCCAGAAACTACCGATTTAACCCTAGCAACTTTGCCTGTTTCGTAGCAGTCATTTAAGTATTTTAAGATTTTAGTGGCTACTTGTTCGTAACTTTCCATACTAGTTACCTTTATGATATTCGGGATCTAACTTGATTGATTTAATTTCGTGTTCAGTCAAGGTAAACAGTCCTTCGGGGTATTGTTTTGTTCCTTCCAAATCGATTTCATAACAGTTTTCATCTGAATCTCCAGGAATAGTCCCAACCGCAACAAAACCTTTATAAGTTACATTATCAATATCAGTTACAATAACATGTTTGTAGAAATACGGCCTTAAATCCATTAGCGTTCACTCCTATCTCTGTTAATCGGAACAATATGAGTTCTTTTCTTCGAATGATGTATTTTAATCCAATAAGTATTTCAAGATTTTAGTGGCTACTTGTTCGTAAATTGTCATGTTTAATTATCATTTTGCGTTGAACTTAATTCTATTGATTGGATTTGATAAAAAGGAAGTGCTTCATCAGCGTAATCATTAGCTCCGCTATTATTATAATAAATAGCACTTCCAGCATAATTATCGTCTTCGTAATCATTATCTACACTAACAACAAATACACGAAAGGGGGATTTATTATCTAAAAAAGAAATATTAAC
Source organism: Ligilactobacillus hayakitensis DSM 18933 = JCM 14209 (assembly GCF_000615845.1). Lineage (GTDB taxonomy): Bacteria > Bacillota > Bacilli > Lactobacillales > Lactobacillaceae > Ligilactobacillus > Ligilactobacillus hayakitensis. The sequence goes on along the minus strand of NZ_BAML01000009.1, from coordinate 55,129 downwards.
CCACTTTCCTTGAAATTTCTCTCTAACCACATCTTCGTTGCTAAAAATTGTAATTTCCAATATTTTCACCTACTCTAATTTATATCGTAATATTGTTGGAACTGCATGATATTGGTTATTTTTAGCCATATGGACTTTGATATATCTCGTAGGTTCCTCAACACCTTGTTTACTAATGCTTATTACAATAATTTTACCTGCATCTATATAAAAATAACTCTGATTTTTTTCTCATCTGCATGTTTCTTTACTATATCATCCAATGAATTTTCTGAAATAATAAAATAACTGGGGGTTAAACACAAAAATTTACTATTCGGATTCTTAGTAGCTTGTATACGATTATTATACTCTTTAATTCCTTGAAGATGATACTATTCCAGCAACCAAAGTTTTCTTACGTCTATTATCATTATCATCTTCTTCAAGTTTAACCGGATCTCCCCAACTAAGTTGTCATAATCTATAATATTTTCTTTATTTGCTCTAAAGAAACTGGTTTACCTTTTAACGTTAAATTTTCTAATTCTTCATTTTTATTTCCATAATCTGCTAAAAAATGAGAATCATCTAATTTGTCCAATAGAGTGACGATTTTTCCATCGATTAACTGAACCTCATCATACTCCTTAGGTTGTCTTTCTTTCATCTTTAGATAGCTCCTTGATATATGCTGTTACTAGTTTTGTTACATCTTCCTTACCCTTTGGCACAATATTTGACACAAATAAATTATACGGTTTTTCATTATCATACAACATTATCTTCTGTTCATAAAGTACGCCAAAACCATTATCGCCCTTTTCTTTTTAAGTATTTCAAAATTTTAGTGGCTACTTGTTCGTAACTTTCATACTAGTTACCTTTGTTATATTCAGAGTCAAACTCTATTGATTTGATTTCATGTTCCGTCAAATTAAACGGTCCTTCGGGATACTGTTTTGTGCCTACTAAATCAATTTCGTAACAATTTTCATCCGAATCACCTGGAATAGTTACAGCTTGAACAAATCCTTGATACACTTCTCCGTCAATATCAATTATATTTACATGTTTCCCCCAATATCCTGTTAAATTCATAATAAACTACTCCTCTTTAGACTTATAAGGCACAATGTGCGTTCTCTTTTTAGAATGGTGTATCTTTATCCAGTCGTTTTCTTTGTTGACATTATAATCTAATCCAATAATGCGGTCAACTTGAATAGTTTCTTTATTTGTTTTACTCCCAAAGCTAGGTTAAAGGAGACCAATCTTTAATTTCCTTTCGTTGCTTATATGTTTTTGTGATTAAACTGTTTTCTTTAAAATACTCAATTCCTAATCGAGTTATCCACCAATTAATTGGATCACTTACCCAGGTATCATTAGTCTTGTTAATATTTTGGATTATCCCGGAGCTTATCAATCATATCTCCAATAAACGTGCCTTCTTCGGTTTCGGTGTAACCGAGGTCCTCTTCGAGTTTATCGAGATTTTCATCTAAAATATCAATTTTATCATCAGCATATTCTTTTGTGTATTCTAAATGCGGTATATATGATTTTAATTTTTCAAACTCACTCTCAGTGGCAAAATCACTTATCTTCATCTTGATACACCCCATGTCTCTTTCTTATATTTCTTCTTGTTGGGTGCGTTGTTATAACATTTCCTGTATCTGGGTTGATTACAACCATTGTTATAGCACCACAATATCTTTTATTTGATTTGCCATCAGTAAATCTAGTAGGAGAAATTTCCAACGGATTAACTAATACGTCAATCATTGTTGATACGTCTCTATCTCTTTGTATTGTCCGTTCAACTAGATGCTTGGATATATTGCTAATCATGATTCCACCTGATGTTTCGAAGCCTATTAGAGCACTTTTTATCTCATTAGTTTGGAATTTCGAGTTAGCTGATACCATCCCAGCTAATAAAGCCTTGCTCCTTATATCTTCATCATCAACATAGTCAGACGGAACTCTCCGACAACGACAATTAGGGTGTGTGTCCTTGGAAATTCTTGCAAACTCATCTAGTAGATATACTCCTTGAAGTGGAATGCACTTTTTACATGATCCAGGTTCGTTAACAAACTTTATTTGTTTTACTCCCGAAGCTAGGTTACAACTTCAAAATGTCATCATACCGCTTGCCTGTAATTCGTAATGACTTAGCATTCAGAGATTTAACCCTAGGAACTTGCCCTGTTTTGTAACAGTCATTTAAGTATTTGAGTATCTTAGTGGATACTACTTTCATAACTTGTCATAGTTATTCAATCACTTCAACATTCACAACCTCATGTTCAAAACAACATACATATTTACCTTTCAGTTTTCCTTCAGTTGGAATGACAACAAGGTTTGCTCCATCTTCATCATCACATTCTTGCATAAAATCGGACGGTCTTCCGATTAACATTTCACCATCTGTAAAAGTTATTCTAATTAAATTATTTTTTAGGTATCTCTCTAGTTCCATTTTTTCCTCCAATCCAAGGTACTAAATGCTATCCCGTCTTACTATAATGTATATTCATTCCTATATTATCAATACCAACAACACGGCGAATATATACTCGCTCTATATTTCGTAAGTTTCCATTTTTGTCCGTTTCAAATGTAGTCGATATAAAGATCACGAACACCATAAATTAGCATGATTGTCATGATCAATTTAAATAAAGACCATACAAAGCCACTTGTAAATATAAGTAATCCTACTAGAATTAATAACCAAATTGTTAAACTAGCACCAAGTTCTGCTAGTTTTTCTTTTTCTTTGGTTTCATTTAACTTCTTCATAATCTTTACCTCCAAAAAGAAAAGCACCCATTATGAGTTCTACATCAACAGCAACCAATCTTTAGCTCCTTTAAGCGTATCGTATGCCTTTCTTATCAAAGAATTTTCTTCTAAGTACTGAATACCTTCACTTGTGATATACCAACTTCTAGGATGATTAATTTGACTCATCTCTGGTGGTATTACACCTAGAAACTCAATACCTTTAATATATTTCTCAGTCAACATCTTTAGTGTCTGGTAATATACTGTCTGTCTGAGATGCCTGATTTATTAGCGTTGAGCGATTCAATGTTTGGCTCTAAACCATTCTCGTAACAATCGTTCAAGTACTTTAGAATTTTAGTGGCTATTTTTGCATAACTAGATATGGGATTACTCCTGGACTAATTCTATTGATTTAATTTCATATTCCATTAAATTCAATAATCTATTTCCAAATTGTTTAGTTCCTCTTAAATCTATTTCATAACAGTTTTCTTCAGAATCGCCTGGAATAGTTACTGCATTAACGAAACCTTTATAAACAATATTATTAACATCTATAACTTCAACATTCTTCCCCCAATAAGTCTTAAACCCATTTAAAATCACCCCTTTGGTTTATAAGAAACTATGTGGATTCTCTTTTTAGAATAATGTATCTTAATCCAACCTGTCTCTTCACCTGAATTATAATCTGTCCCTATAATAGGGTCAACATGTACTGTTTCTTTATTTCCAAAACCTTTTCTATAACTCCAAAAGGAAAGTTTTTCTTGCGGAGCAGTATCTGCTAGCTCGTATAAATCAGAAGATGAAGGTAGCACTAATGACAGCAAAGAAAAAACGGTTATAATGGTGATGAGGATTTAGAATGGGAACAAGCAACGCTCCCTAGTCAAAAATCTTTTAAAGGTCACTATAAAAAACACGGCTTTCAGTTTAACGTTTCTACGAAAGAAGAGTTTTTACAAATAGCTACAAACCTTTTAAAGTTAGACACTAGCAGTGATGTGTTGGGGTATCAGACAAACGCGTGAGATTTGATTTAAATAATGGAACTTATGTTTTAGGTAATCCAGAAACATACACGGTAATTACTATGTTTAAGCCGGATGAAGGAGTTGAGTATTATTATGGAGAATTCAAAAAAGACATGGAAAATTGATGGATATACTTTGTTACATTGTCCCGTTTGCGGTAAAGAAGTTATGGATTACGATATTTGTGACAACTGCGGATGGCAAAATACAGGGATTATAAACCATGATGGCGGACCTAACTGTATGACTTTAGAAGAAGCTAAAAAAGCCTATGCTGAAGGTCGTGAAATCAACTAGCATAAAAGGAAATCAAAGATTGATCCCTTAAATTTAGCACTTACAGATTTGTGGTGCTTTTTTTATGTTCAAAACATGCTGACATCGTTAAAAGCTGCAAGGAATAAACAGTCAAACGGTATAATAATGACCGAATTTCGAACAAAACAAAAAACATGAGTCCGGTTGATTTCCGAACTCATGTCTTAGCTACTTAAAATATATTTTGTTTTTGTCTAACTTTTTTGTAGCATAATTTCTAGCGGTTAATTATATTTTTAGGAAACTTTGGGGAAATACTCTACAATTCGATAATCCCAGGACGAACATTTGTATCATGATTGGCTAAAGATGCCAGGCAAGAAGGGTTACTGCTTGCCTGTAATTCGTAATGACTTAGCATTCAGAGATTTAACCCTAGGAACTTGGCCTGTTTCGTAGCAGTCATTTAAGTATTTTAAGATTTTAGTGGCTACTTGTTCGTAACTTGTCATGTTAGTTACCTTTATGATATTCGGGGTCTAACTTGATTGATTTAATTTCGTGTTCAGTTAAAGTAAATAAACTTCCCTTATGCTTAACCACACCCTCTAAATCAATCTCATAGCAATTTTCATCTGAATCTCCAGGAATAGTCTCCACTGCAACAAACGCTTTATAAGTTACATTATCAATATCAGTTACAATAACATGTTTGTGGAAATACGGCCTTAAATCCATTAGCGTTCACTCCTATCTCTGTTAATCGGAACAATATGAGTTCTTTTCTTCGAATGATGTATCTTAATCCAATAAGTATTTCAAAATTTTAGTGATCACTTGTTCGTAACTTGACATGTTATTTTACCTATTGTTCAATAAATTTTCATATCTAATTTTTCCCATTGAGAAAGGATACTTTGTCCATTTTCCAGCAATGCCAACTGTAGCACCTCTTTAGGATTTATGCTGGCAATCTTTTGTCTACTAAAACTTTTATTGTTATTGAGAATCCAACCTTTTATGTTCAAATCATCTATATAGTCCGGTTCTAAGAAATAAGGAACATTATCACAATTAAATGTAATCTCCATTTGAGTTTCCATTGACTCAATTAAATCACTTAATTTATCTAACTTATTCATCTTGTTTCATCACCTTTCTAATAAATTCTAATTCTTTCTCAGTTGGCTCTCTACCATTCCCATGTATTATTTTACCACTCTTGTAATCAACCTTACTATCATGAATATATGGATTTTTATGATATTTAGAGTTCCCATGATCAGTCAAATCATAGTCTTTGTTGACATATCCTTTTTCATCAAAAACTCTTATTTTTTCTATTTGGTTATCTGTTCTTACTTTGAGAATAACATTTCTATAGTCTTCTTTCTTTGATGATGTCGGTATCCTATGTATATTTTCCAATGTTTGAATTGTGTAATCTTCCAAGTCATCAACATTATCCGGTTCATCATCAGAGTTATCGTTATCCTCTGATTTATTCGATTTAGCAGATACTGTCCCCGCAAGAAAAGCTTTCCTTTTGGTGCTGTCGCTCTTTTCATCATCTTCCGACTCAATCCGACAACGACAATTAGGGTGTGTGTCCTTGGGAATTCTTGGAGACTCATCTAGTGGATACCCCCCTTGAAGTGGGATGCACTTTTTACATGCTCCATGTTCGTTAACAAACTTTATTTGTTTTACTCCCGAAGCTAGGTTACAACTTCAAAATGTCATCATACCGCTTGCCTGTAATTCGTAATGACTTAGCATTCAACGATTTAACCCTAGGAACTTGCCCTGTTTTGTAACAGTCATTTAAGTATTTGAGTATCTTAGTGGATACTACTTTCATAACTTGTCATAGTTATTCAATCACTTCAACATTCACAACTTCATCTTCCATACATTGAACGTATTTTCCTTTTAGTTTTCCTTCAATCGGAATAACCAATAGATAAGCTCCCTCATCATTATCTTGTTCGCTAGTATACCCATATGGTTTGCCCTTAATCTCTTGACCATCGTAAAACTTAATATTAATTATCTTATTTTCATCAAATTTTTCTAAATTCATCTTTTATCATCCCTCCATGGGACTAAATGTACGCCTGTTTTACTGAAATGTATCTTAAATCCTTTTAATTCATTTCCTTTATTATCGATTCCTACAACTTTATCTGATAAACTTACAGTTTCTACGGGTTTAAGATTTCCGTTTCGATCCGTTTCAAACGTTCCGACTTCCTTATATTTATTATATAATCTCTTCGACATTAATGTCACTATCAAACAAGGACCTACTTTTTCCATCCTTTGATGATATCGGTAACCTATGTTTATTTTCCAATGTTTGAATTGTATAATCTTCCAAGCCGTCAACATTATCCAGTTCATTATCAAAGTTATCTTTATCGTCAAGCTTATTCGAACAAGCAGATATCGCATTGAGGTTAAGGGATGATTATGAGCTTAACGAAGATGATGTAAGTTATGATGTTTCTGAAAAAGAAGAAGTAAAGATGATTTTTCAACCTAATACGGTACTAGCTTTAACAGGATTTAGGGGATATAAATTTGGTGTAGTTGTCTGTCATAATGGAAATATTTACATCTATAGTGTTAAGAAACCATTGTTAGATAAGACAATTGAAAAATACAAGCAAGCACCGTATAATTTAGGTATAGAAGAAGCGCATTTTAAAGCTATAAAGACTTTGAAAGGTTTGGTTTGACATGCGTAAAGTATTAATGGAACAAGTAATTACTAAATGTTTAACGGGAAGTGATGAACCAGTTAAAGATGTAGTTCATTCTTTTTCAGAATTATTACCAAAAGGAGAGAAACCTTGGACTAAAGAAGAAGAAGAGTATATCTATAATCGTTTATGGGAAGAATCATTAAAATTAACGGATTGGATTCCAGTGAATTGTGGATGAGCACTTACGGTTGTAGGTGCTTTTTGTTTACGAGAAATTACTATGTCCAAAGAATTAGGACAGGAAAAAGAAAAACTAGCCTGGAATGTTGCTTCCGCCATTTCATTAATACTATTATCAATATGATTTAACCATAATTTATCAAGCCAAGGCACATATTCTTTTGCTTTTTCATCACTAAATACATAATCATCTTTAGTGATTTTTCTTGTCCCTGACTCTCTTTATTTTAGAATAAACAAAAAATATCCCTCACGTTACCTGCTTTAAGTAACTTGAGAGATATTTTTATTTACTCATGAGTAATTTTCCATTGTTCAATTGCTTCCATAAATTCGGGCCCGTAATTTTCAAGTTTTGATTGGCCGACCCCTTTGACGTTTAAGAATTCTTCATCTGTCGTTGGAAGCTTTTCGCACATATCTTTGAGCGCTTTATCCGAGAAGATAATAAATGGTGCGGTATTTTGATCGCGGGCAATTTCAAGCCGTAATTCCCGTAAACGTTCAAATAATTCATTATCGACTTCAACTTCTTTTTCAACGATGCGATCAACTTTACGCGTGACTTTTTCTTGACCTTTTAAGACTGCCAGTCCTTTTTGAGTCAATAATAACGTAGGAAATTGGCCGCTTTGGGTCATTAAATATTGCTAGCGGCCAAATAATCAATCAGATTTTCAATTTCTTTTAATGTCCAAGCTTTCATGATTCCATAAGTTGTCACTTCATCAAGGTTCATTTCTAAAATTCGTTGTGTACTTGATCCTTTTAGAACTTGGGCGACAATTTTCTTACCAAAACGTTGATTCAAACGCACCACACATGATAAGACTTTTTGTGCTTCGATGGTAATGTCTTCGGAATCGCGTTCATCCAAGCAATTTGAACATTTACCACAAGGCTCACAATCACCACCGAAATAGCGCACAATAAACTGCTGCAAGCAATCTTCAGTATTGGCGTAACGTCGCATCCACTCTAACTTGTCATACTCTCGTGTTCGATGAGCTTCATTCGCTTCTGATGCATCAATCCAGGTTCTTCGCAAACCAATATCAGCATCACGATAAAGTAAAATCGCTTCACTTTCCAACCCATCTCGTCCAGCTCTTCCAGCTTCTTGATAATAAGCTTCAATACTACCTGGAGTTTGTGCGTGAATAACAAAGCGCACATTACTTTTATCAATCCCCATCCCAAATGCGTTGGTAGCGACGATGACTTGAACACGGTCAAAAGTAAAATCATCTTGGGCTTCTTGGCGTTCTTCAGCAGTATGTTGGGCATGATATGGCTTTGCTTTAATCCCTAATTTTTGAAGGAAAACCGCAATGCGATCAACTTCCGAGCGGGTCGCTGCGTAGATTATCCCAGATTCTTTTTCGTGGCTGCGTAAATAATTAATGATGTAGTCCCGTGGTTGAACTCCTTTAATAACTTTAAAAGATAAATTATCACGAGCAAAACCAGTCTTTACTTCATTATTTGCGGGGATACCAAGATTATTTTTAATATCTAAAGCGACTTTAGGTGTCGCCGTCGCAGTTAACGCCACCACCGTTGGATTAGTAGTAATTTGAGGGATTACATTGCCTAATTCAAGGTAACTTGGACGGAAATCATGGCCCCATTGTGACATACAGTGGGCTTCATCAATGGCAACTAAGTCAATTGGCATCGTTTGCAACATTTCCATGAAGGCGGGATTTTCTAAGCGTTCAGGAGCGATGTATAGAAGTTTATACTTCAAATTTCTCGCATCCCGAATCGTTTCAAAAAAATCATCGCCTTCCAAGGAACTATTAATCATCCCCGCCGGAATTCCCATTTCTTTCAAACTATCAACTTGGTCTTTCATCAAAGAAATCAAGGGCGAAACAACAATGGTTAAACCATCCATCATTAAGGCTGGAATTTGATAACACATTGATTTTCCACCCCCGGTTGGCATAATCCCTAAAGTATTATTACCATTAACCACCGCACTAATAATTTCTTCTTGTCCGGGGCGAAATTCATCATATCCAAAATATTCTTTTAATAAAGCATGTGCTTGATCGGTATTATATTCACGCATGAGTTTTCTTCCTTCTTTTTAGTCGTTTTCTATTATAACATACGCAGAATTTTTAACTCTTTTTTAGAACTTCATTTCCCCACTAAAAAACCGAGAAAACCAACCGGTCTTCTCGGTAATATTCATCTTATTGGCATGAAGTAATGACAGAACCAAAGTCTGCTTTTCCATTACTGAATGGAATTACTTTGTGGAATGTTGCTGGGTTTTCAAGCACGTGCACTAATGCTAAGGCCACATCTTCAATCGCAACTGTCTTTCCAATATCTGAACCGGTTGCGTACATGTGGCTACCTTTTTCTTCAACCAAAGCAACTGGTTGCATGATTGTGTAATCCAATTCTGGCATGTGAACCAAGTGATAATCAGCAAAGTATTTTGCCATGTAGTATTCCTTTATTTGAGAATATGGTTCAACCTCAAATGCGGTTGGTTCAAGTGATTTGTATGCACTTAGCATGATGTAACGCTTGATTCCGTTACGCTTAGCTGCTTGCATTGTTTTAACGGCACCAAAGGCATCACTTTGAAGCAAGTCTTTTCCGCGTGAGCCAGCTGTAAAGTAAATTGCATCCACATCGCCAATGATTTCAGCGATTTCATCATATGATGCGTGTAAGTCAAGTTCTTTAAAAGTTGCTCCTGCAGCCGTAAGTTCTTCGTTTTCATGACGAGAACCGACAATAACTTCATGATCAAAATCTAGTAACTGACGGACTAAGCTAGCCCCAACACGGCCAGTCCCACCAATAACAAATACTTTCATATTTAAGTTCCCCTTACTATTTGAGATTATATCTTAGGTATATTTTACACTTTTTTAATTACCTTGGCAAAATCTCCTCTTTTAGGGAAATCTTAGTGGTAACCTCTATTGACTTCTCATATTAACTAGCGAACATATTTACTGTAGGCAACGTGATTTTCCTGCTAGTTAGCTGCACTTACAACAGTACGCGTGAGTGAGAGATAACGGTCCATTTCTACGGGAGCATCTAAACGTAAGTCCATTGATACGATTGGATCTGGCTTTTCTTCTTGGATTTGACGATATTCTTGTTTAACTGTGCCATCAACTACTTTGCATGTCCCAAGATAAAAGAAATCAGACCCTTCATCATCAGACTTCTTCACGAAAAGATGCATGGTAAGTTTTTGGTCACCTTCTGCTACTCCATCAAGGAATTTTTGCATTTCCGCTCCTTCGATTTTTCGTTTATTTTTACTATACCAATGCAAAATATTACGGTTCTTAAATTCATCTTCATAATTTATCGTTTCACTAATATCTTCACTCTTTTGGTAAGTAATGAAAATTGGACAAGTTTGGTTAGTTGAATTAATAAAGTATCCCCCAATATTTTGAGCAGTAATATTCTTTTCCCAATTCAATAAGCGACAAACATCCCGACGGCTGTAGCGTTTTCCAATCGTAAATTGACGATCTGATTTAAAACCTTCAGCTTTAAGTAAACCTGTTTCAATCGCATCCACAAACAACTTCTTCGCAAAATCATCAGCTAACATTTGTTTAAGCGGTTCGTTTAACCGATATTTTCCTTTTGAATGCAGAACTAAAGCATTATTGCCATAACCTTCTTTATTCGGAGAAGTTTTACCAGCGAAAAATTCTAAACTTAACATTTGATCAACCGAATATAAAACTTCATCATCAAGGTAACAATTATTTGCTTCTAATAAATCACGGTACTTTTCTTCAGAAATAGTTCCACTATCTTCCGATAAGGCCTTCAATAATAATAATTCGTGCTTGCGAATCCCATTTGCTAATTCGATTGTCATAAAGCGTAAAACCTTGGTTGTATAATCATCAATTGAAGGTATTTTTTCTTTCATCTTAAGCAAGAATGCTGCATAATCTTTAAACTTATTCGCAATCACACTTGCGTCAATTGATTCTTTTTGTAAATCGAACATCATTGGAATTCTGCCTAAACGATTTTTAATCGCTACATATTCATCCCTAATCTTCTTCATTTCCGATAAGTTCGTATTATTAATCGAGCGATAAATTCTTTCTTTAGCAACTTCTGTGAAGTTAATTGAAGAAAGTCCGTATAAAGGTTCTAAATCAACGGTATCCCGTGCATTGTCTTTGCTATGCGATTTATCGCCGGTTAAAGCAATTGGAATAAGGTAATTATTTTCATAATTCCCAATAAAATCAATAACGGTCACGAACTCTTTGTTATCAGATAAACGCAAGCCTCGCCCTAGTTGTTGGATAAAGACGATACTTGATTTCGTATTACGCAACATCACAACCTGGTTGACACAAGGAATATCGATTCCTTCATTAAAAATATCAACGGTAACAATATATTGAATCTCTCCTCTTTCAAGCTCGCTAATCACAGCTTGGCGTTCTTGCATGGTGTGATCACCCGTTAGGGCTTTGGCTTTGAAGCCTTGCTTTGTCAATTCTTTCGCTAAATCATAAGCTTCTTCTTTTCTTGAACAAAAAATTAATCCATGCAAAGTTTCACCTGAATATCCATAATATTCTGTTTGCTTGATGATATATTTTACTCGGTCTGGTGCAACTAAGCGCTCTAATTGCGTATTATCGTCGATGACTTGGCCGTCAATTTCATAATCCTCAATCCCATAGTAATGAAATGGTGTCAGCATATCTTCATTTAAAGCATCTTGCAATCGAATTTCATATGCGATGTTATAATCAAACAACTCATAAACATTGAAGTCATCCGTTCTTTCTGGAGTAGCGGTCATCCCCAAGATAAACTTAGGTTCAAAGTAATTGAATACCTTTTGTTGGGAGGGTGCTCCTAAGTGATGCGCTTCATCAAACAAAATATAGTCAAATGCCTTCTTGCCAAATAATTCCAGATTTTCATCTTTAGATAAAGTTTGGACAGTCGCAAAAACATATTTCTTATCTAAACCTTCTTTAGTTGTTCCACTAAAAATCCCGTAATCTTGCTTATTTCCACCTATTACTTGATAAAAACTTTCCAAAGATTTACGCAAAATTTGTTCTTGGTGGGCAACAAATAAGAAACGATCTGGCGCAAACTCTCTTACATCAAACGCTCCAAGATATGTCTTTCCAGTTCCCGTCGCTGAGATGATTAATCCTTTATTAGCCCCTGTACCACGTAATGCAAACAAACGTCTTAAAGCTTTATCTTGCATACGATTAGGATTAATCTCTTTGGATTTTTTATCCTTAACACGATATTTGCTTGCTTCTTCAGCAACATTTGTTTCAAAATCCTCTGCCGCATCAGGATTAGTTTGTTTCTTATAATCACTTAACTTCACGCGAACCGTCGCGTTTTTTGCAAAGTCGACCTTGTAATTTTCAATCCAACTATTAGTTAATGGCGTTGCTTCTTGCCATTCTGCTTCAATTTTTTCAGAAATTGCTTGGGTAATATCTCCATTTTCAAGCGAAGTTACCCGCAAGTTCCACTCATAATTACTAATAATCGCCGTATCCGTTAAGTTGGAACTCCCGATAATCATTGATTGATAACCTTCTTGGTGTTCAAATAAATAACCTTTGGCGTGAAACGGAACAGTTTTGGAACCAATTTTTCTTTCAAACACCCGTACCTCAACATTTTCAAGCTTCATCAAGTCTCTGAAAACTTCTGGCTTATTAAAATAAAGATACGTTGAAGTTAAAATGCGTCCTTTAACCCCTTTTTTCTCAAGATCTTTTAGAACTGTTTTTAATTGTCCTAACCCGCCTTGAGTTACAAAGGCGACCGCAAAAATAAAACTTTTAGCGACTTGGAGCTCAGCTTTCAGCGTGCGATAAACATTTGATTTACTTGAGGTGTTAGCGACTAATTGTGCCGACAAATTTCCATCCGCAATATATTTATCTTTATCAATGTAGTTACTTAGAACGGTATTCGTTAAATTATCTTCTAACTTACTTGTCATCGAACTTAACATCCTCAATTTTAATTTGCTTCATTGCTTCAACAATTGGAACATCGGCCGGTGCCCAAGTAATTTCATCAAATTCATCAACTGTGCGCCACTTAACTTCGCTATGGGCGATTAACTCGAAGTTTTTTGTTACTAACTTGGCGAAATACACGCTCAATTCAACAATCCCAAAGTCATATTCATAACTAGCTGTTGCGATATGATCACCAACGATAATTTCATCATCGAACTCTTCTTCTAATTCTCGCTTAAGAGCAGCCTGTGGTGTTTCATTGGGTTCAATCTTACCCCCAGGAAATTCCCACAAATCCCCTAAAATGCGATCTGAGTTTCTTTTCGTTGTTAAAATCTTGTCGCCGCTAACAAGGGCTGCGCCGACAACTTTAATTAATTTTTTAGCCATTTTAATCACCTATTCCTTGAAATTACCCTCATTGTACCAGGTTGATAATTTAATTTATAGATCTTGACCAGAAAAACTTTAATTTCCGTTAAACTTGTATGTACCAAAAATGGATATCATCCTTCTGAAATTATGATATTTCAACACAAACATATATATATCAAGGATCTATTGAATAAACACTTAAAAAGTGCATACTTTTTGCATACCAAGAAACTTCAAGAAGATTGTTAGCAAAAAAAGACACCTCGCTTCTACTTATATGATAGTAGAAACAAGGTGTCTTGTATTTTCTAAGAATAATAAAAAAACCTTTCTGTCAGAAGAACAGAAAGGAGTAAAATAAATGACACTACGGTAGCCAACCGCAAAAACTAGAGATAGCCAATCTCTATATGAAAAGAGGTAAAACCTCCTTGTCTACACTCTCATGTTATCTTTATTTATATAGTTTGTCAATATTTTTTATTGCTTTAGTGCTTTAAGAACCACCTTCTGAACAACACCGTATGACTTGCCAGAACTGGCACCGCCATACATACTTCTATGAACTTAGAATAATCTTCAAGACTATCGTAAATCTGCTTATTGAAAACTTTGCTAGGTTTAGGAAAATTAAGCTTAATCTTCTGCATCCCAATCACCTACCCCAACATCAATGTCTAATGACGCATTTATTTCTTTCTTATCAGTAAACATTCCATAAGATTTACCAAGTAATTCAGCAGTTTTAATCCTGTCTTTCATTGATACCGGAACTTCTACAATAGCCCACATTAGTTACTAATTTTTCAGTTTCTTCTCCTCGTATTACAGCAGTCATAAACTGTAATAGTTCTTCTTGAGTAGCAATAGAATCTTTTTTCATTTGTTCCATTCGTTGAGCAATTTGAGTACCAAGTTTTCTGGGCCCTGTTTATTTGGATGTTTATACCCAGCACAACGAGCCGTATCAGTAGCATTCATCTTACTCTCACCTAGATAGTAATTAATAAAAGCTTGTTGTTTATTAGTCAATTTTCCCAATACTACTCATCTCCTTTCAAATTTTGAATACAAAAAAGCATCCAATTTCTTGGATGCTTATAATAAAATAACATAATGAGGATGGGCAGGATTTGAACCCGCAACTGTCCGACTAGCTTACATGCTTTCCTTGACAAGAACGGCGGGCTAATTCCACTAGATAAACTCGCCTCTACAATAGCGGACTCTAAATACCATGCTAGTGGGCATATAGCATTAGACCAAATACGCAAATCCTGTGAACAAGTACTAAGTCATTTTTCTTGGTAAGTAGCCGTTGTTTTCCCTTTTAAAACTACTTCATCCTCATTTTCTATTGTTCCATATTTTCTTTACATATTCAACTAAATTTCTCTCCTTTTTTGTTAAACTTCTTGTCTTCGATCCTTGATGTTCATATCCAACATGAGTATGCGGGGGATCTATTTTTTTATTTCCCACATAATGTCCTTGGCATAATACTCCTTTTTTAAGAATAATGTCTCTATGAATAAGTTCCTACAATTCTTGTATGTACCAAAAAAGGATATCACCCCTTCTGAGATGATATCCTAAACATTAATTTGTATATTCAAATAAAACTTAATTTTCTAAGAATCCATTTAAAGTTTGAACGAATTCATCGGCATATTGAAAGATCGACCCGTGGCCCGCGTGCTTATAGATAATTAGTTGACTATTAGCGATTTTTTCATGCATTTGATATGAATTTTGAGTAGGAACTTCCATATCTTTATCACCATTAACAATCAGTGTTTGTTGCTTAATGAATGCTAAATCATCTGGGAATTTTTTCCCCCAAGCATTGATTGCTTTTAATTGGCGCATAAAACTAGTTACTTTCATCGGTTGATCACGATTTTCCTTTGTGCGTGATTTCATTTTATTCAATATTGTATGCGCAATTTTTCGCCCATGCTTATCGTGGGGATAAAAGATATAACGCTTAGGGTCTTGAAAAGTTACCATTGCTTTTAACATATACTTAAAAGTCTTTTTCGTAACTTGGTCAACTTCAAGTCCCCCTCTAGGTGCGGTTCCGACTAAAATTAAATGATCAACTAATTCTGATTTTAGTCTTACTAATTCTTGCGCAATCATTCCACCCATTGAAAGCCCGAGTAAATCAATTTTTCCATACCCTAAACTCTCAATGAAATCCAATGCTTGTTTAGCCATGGCTTCAATACTTGTTGCGACTTTCCCTTGGCTTTCCCCAACCCCAGGTAAATCGACAACGATAATCGTTCTGGATTGCGCCAATAAATCGATTAACTTCGGATCCCAATTATCCATCGTAGCCGCTAAATGAGTGAGCATCACTAAAGGTTTGCCGGCAGCTGGTTCATTCAAAATTCGATAAGCAATTTGTTGCTTATTTACTTCGATGAACTGATTTTTAGTTGTTATATAACTCAATTTATTTTTCTCCTTCAAAACTCAAAACCGTCTTTCCTTTAGAACGTCCATTAGCCACTTTATCTAAGGCTTCATTTACCTGAGCGAATGAATAGACCGTATCAATTGAAGGTTTGATTTGTTGTTGGCTTAAAATTTCTGCGACTTCTTGAAGTTGTTTACCATTACTTTCAACATTCATGAAATAATAGTGCACCCCATACTTAGCAGCCATGCGGTCAAATTTATGTCCTACCAACCCCAAAAGTAATTGCTTATATTTGGGTAACTGTGCTCTTTTAGCGAACGCTCCATTTGGCATCCCTCTTAATGAAACTAAATGTCCACCTTTTTTCATGATTGACATTTGCTTTTCAATTTCAGCACCACCTAAAGTATCTAACACATAGTCAATTTCACTGAGTTCTTTGGTGTAATCTTGGGTTTTGTAATCTAAGAATTGATCAGCTCCTAAATCAAGCACGCGTTGTTGGTTCATAACGCTTCCGTTCGTAATCACCTTCAAACCTTTTGCTTTGGCGATTGGAATTGCCATCGCACCCACACCCCCAGTACCTCCGGAAATGAAAATCGTTTTTTGCGGTTCGATTTGCATTAACTCAAAGGCCTGCATGATTGTGAGAGCTGTCAATGGAATCGCTGCGGCTTCAATATCGGATAAATATGTCGGAACTTTAGCGATAGCGTCCTGGTTTACGGCCACATAATCAGCGAAGGCCCCAATTTTTTCAAGCGGTAACCGCGAAAATACGCGATCTCCAATCTTAAATTCAGTGACCTCCTTGCCAACTTTAGTAATGGTTCCTACCACTTCATTGCCGGCAATTTGAGGTAATTTATATGGCAAAATAACTTTCATTAGGCCCGTTGAAATTAAATTATCAAGCGGATTAACCCCGGCGGCGCTAACTTTTACTAAAACTTCATTCGCTTGAATTGTTGGCGTATCAACTTCTTTCATTTGTAGGGTAATATCATTTTTCTTGTAGTTTGTGATTAATGCTGCTTTCATGTGTTCTCCTTTTTGACTTGTATCTAATACAAGTACAACTGTTTGTAAAAAATAACTGGCCATTAGCGGTCAGTTCTAGTATTTCTTTGATTCTTGATATAGATTATCGATAACATTTTGAAGGGTTTGATCCCCTAATTTTTGGCTTAATTGACTTTCTAAATCTTCAAAAATTGGTGAAACGGCTCCTTTAATGTACTTACCCACCGGACAGGTTCGATTGGTATTTTGATGAACCTGGAATAAATGTACCTGAGCAACTTCTTGGGTCGCATAATAAATTTCCAGCAAGCTCATCTTATCCGGATCCTTGGTGAGTTGATAACCCGATTTTCCTTGTTGCGAGCTAATTAAACCAGCATTTTTCAACAAGGCAATTACTTTTCTAATATATGAGGCATTGGTTCCCACACTATTCGCCAAAGAATTGGAGCTAAGCGTTTCTGTGGTTTCGCTAATCATCGTTAGAATGTGTAATGCCACTGAAAATTTCGTATCCATCTTTTCCTCCTTCAACTTGTATCTAATACAAGAACAAGTATAACGAAATTCAATTCTATGCGCAAGAAAAAAATCCTCCGTGTTTGGAGAATTTTCTACTTAATATTTAATAATTGCTTTTTCTTGGCGTCATACTCTTCTTCTGTGATTAATTCTTGTTCATATAACTTTTTGAGCTGCGTTAATTCGGCGCCTAATTCTTCATTCACGCGGCGCACATTAATCTTTCTGGCAGTAAAAAATGAAGCTAGCGTTGAGGTTAACGCCCCCACGAACCCAATTCCAACAATCATGAGAAATGTTGATAAAAGTTTGCCGGTATTGGTTGTCGGCGAAACATCCCCATACCCCACTGTTGACGAAGTGACAATCGCCCACCAAAGTGATTGTTTCAATGAAATTTTTTCGACAATTGAGTAAAACGAAGCTGTTACCACCAAAACCGAAACACTCGCATAGGTTAAGTAAATCACATCATGAGTTTTCATAATACGATTAATTTTGCCCAAAATTCCGACCATACGAACAAATTGTACTAGCTTCATCGTGTGGCCCACATGGATTCCAGCCAACCCCAAAAGGCCTAATAAGATACTTGTTGGCAAAATTGCTAATAAATCAAAGACGTTATGCTTGAAAAATAACCATTTGTTTTTGACCGCTAACAATCTACAAAAATAATCAAGCGCAAACACTATAATAATAAAACTATCGATCAAAACCCAGGGATACTTACCCAGATTAAGTGTTCCCATATAATATTGTAATGTCATGACAATTGAGATGAACCCTAAAGCTGACATGGTTAATTGATATATATTTTGTCGGGTTAATTTCACTTTTTTTCATCCTTTTTTAGATATTTTGAAGCCTCACGGATCGTTAATGGTGCAAGCTTTGTTTGATATTTGTCTAAATAAGCTTGCACAAAACTGGGATTAGTTTTGGAATAATCCCGCAAAATCCAGCCCATCGCTTTTCTAATAAAGAAATCTGTTTGTCCAAGGTTATTATTGAGAATTCTAGTTAAGAGTACTTCATTCATTTTTTCTTTGCGCAGCAATTGATGATCAATCGCTATGCGGCGCATCCAAAGATTATCCGCTACCGACCACTCTTCCATAATTTGATTTACTTCATCACTTGGATATTCAATATTTCCGATAATTTTATCTAGTGAATCAATGGTATCCCACCAAGATTTGGTCACGATGAAATATTGGAGTTGTTGATTAATATCAGCTGCCCGTAAGTTTGAGCGGAGTTCCTTGATCACATGGCAGACAAAATATTGCCATTCACGCTGAGGTTGGTTCCACATTTCTTTTAGCAAATCCCAATCTATCTTGTTTGTTTCTTTTAAACGTTTCAAATATGGCTTAAACATTTGGTTACGTTGTGGTGTTTTAATACCATAGAATTCAAATTGATTGCGCATGTAAGCGGCCATTTTTTGAGCGTTTTCTTTGTTTTCTAATCCTTCAAAATCTTGTCTTAATTCTTCAATTAATGTCATCTACATAATTTCCTTTTTAAATTTTCTATTATTATGATACTAGAAATTGCCCATCAAAAAAAGCCGAGTGCTTAACTCGACTTTAGTTTTTAATTAATTCAAAACTTTGAGCAATTAACTTAAGAATTTCATCATCTGTTTGAGATTCATCCAAAAGAATTGTCAGCAATGATTGCAAACTTATCTTGGTATTCCGGATACTGCCACCAAAACAATACTTGAAGTTGCTTCTTAGAGAATGATTTGAATGAGAATTTTAAATTAAGTTTCGATTTCACCATCAAAAATTCCCTCCATGCTTTGTTTTACAGCTCCCATTAAGTCGTCTGTCCTTTCTTCTTCATCGTTATCAGCAAATTCTTATTGTCTGATTTGTACTTCGTATTGAGCTAAGATTGCTTTAGATTTAGCAATATCTGCTTCTGAATTAGCTTTACGTAACTTAGCTTGGTCTAACTCAGGAGTACTATCTTCAGATAACATCCCTGACATTTTGAGAATTGTTGTAACAGCTTGTAGTTGCACCATTTCTGACTTGGCATCAATTAGCTTAATCAGCTTTCTTAATGCTTTACTCTCAAAATCTTTCTTGACGACTAATTTCTTATATTGCTCTTGTGCCGCTTTGAATTTATCATCATTTTTCCAATTATCTAATGTTGATCTTCTACGTTGGACATTTTTTGCAATTTCTTCATCTGTTAATTCATCTTCAAATAGTAATATAACAGCTTTTTGGCGCCTTTTATCTAATTCAAAAAAGGGTCCTATTTGTCCAGTTTTGTCCAATTTCTTACTACTTTTCTTCACTTCATATCACCCACCTCCATTCAAATTTTGAATACAAAAAAAGCACCCAATTTCTTGGATGCTCGACTAGAACGGGAGGGATTTTAACCCCCATAACAGAAATCTGTCGTTTTAACCTTTAAACTACATTCACTCTAGCTGTTTCTATTGTACCATGCTTCCTGCGCTTTATGTAATATTTTTCTATATCGTTTGTTTAAACTTTTAACTTTTGTATTTACATGATCATTGCCAATATGGATGTGGGGAGTATTAATTCTTTTTCCATCTACATAATGCGCTTTACCACTCACATCTATCTGCCAAGCCAATTTACCATTTTTTGAATATCCAGTAATAAACTTAACTTTTCCTTGATTATTAATAGTTGCATATATTCTTCTTTTATCAGCAGACATAGTTTCTAGTGGAACAGTCGTATTTCCAAAATTATACTTCACAAACTTAATATTGTCTTTAACTAATACAGAATGATATTCAGTCCCATATTTTCTTCCTTTATCACTTATACCAGATGCTGCACCTCTACCGCCCATTACTTATCCTCTTTAATCTGCTAATATTTTTATTTTCATAATATCTAACAACTATGTTTTTTGGAAATTGATAGTCTACTTCATCACCATAAATCATTAGCCTTCTGGGTTTACAACGTTCTATCATTTCATCTACACCACTTTGCCACAACTCATAATCACTTTGTTTTCTTCTAACACCAATTGTACTAATTGCTAAAGTACTTTCTTGTGGTAAGCCATCAAAACAAAAATCAAATGTTTTTTCATCTGCCCATGATACAGTTGGAATAACAATTATTCCTGCTTTCTGCATTAATTGACCAATTAATCTTGAACGGTATGTGTTCCAAATCATCATAGATTTTGGCATATCGCTATATAAACTAAAATCTAGAGTTAATACACAATCAAAGTCTTTTAATTTGTTGATATAAAATTCTGGTCTGTTCCATATTCTTTCTATCTGATAATCATCTAAAAAGAAATGTACTCCTAACTAGAATAATTAAATGCTGTAAAAAAATTTCTTCCTTTGGAACATGGAAGTAATCTTCTATTCTCTGCATCATAGCAGGTCTAGGAACACTTTTCCCACTTTCCCAAGTAGATATTACTTTTTGATTTGTTCCTAAAATTTCAGCTAAATCTCTTTGTGTTAAATCATGCTCAGCTCTCAAAACTTTTAATTTTGTAGCCATTTTTAATCATCTCTCTTTCTAAAAAATTATAATATCAATCAAATTTATTAATATCCATAATATTAGTAAAGCTATTATTATATTGTTTTGTGTTCTCTTTTTCATTTGCTTATACGGTTCTTTTTAATATATACTAAACCTAGGGGCCAAAGCACCTTAGTTTAGTTAGAAGAACCAAGAATGAATTTTATCAAGAACTTCTAAGATAAATCCTATAATTGTTAGTCGGTAGATTATCTTATTTTGTTTTCTTGTTTCATCTTGGTTCTTTTTTCTGTCCTTTTCAAGAACCTTTTCTCCTTTCTTTAATATTCATAAGGTATCAATCAACCTTAAATGAAAGTATGAAATGGGTTCCCTCGTAGGAACCTGCTAAAAAAGTCTTTCGTTCTAACATGTATTTTGTCTAATCGTATTGCTGATAGTTGTTCGATTTGCGAAACAAGATACTTAGACAAGGAAAATCAATCACAGAAAAATTATCAAAATTCGTTTCTTTTTAGTTTTTGTGGTAAGATTTTGGGTAGAAAATGAAAAAGGAGAAAAAACTCTCTATCTATTGAGTATTTTCTCCTTTTTAAACTTTCTATAATTTTCCTTAATATGACACTATAAATAACCCATCAAAAAAGCCGGTTTATAGGATCTGACTCACTTTTTAATTAATTCAAAACTTTGCTTAATCAACGTAAAAATTACATCATCTGTTTGCGATTCATCCAAAAGAACCGTCACCCAATGTTTTTTATTCATATGATAAGCTGGGTAAAATCCTGGTTTTGTTTGTAGGCGTAAAACTTCATCTGGATCAGCCTTAACATTTAACATATTGATGATTTTCGAATCATTCTTTTTGGTTATTTTTCCTTTTTCTAGCGGCCAAAACATCGCAAAAATTTTGTCTTTATATCCATTGTAAGTAGTTATCTCATGGTAAGTTTTAAAGGGATGTTTGGGTTTGAGTCCGTATTTTTCTTCTATTAATGCTTGAAGGCGTTCAACTTGAGGCCGTTCATAACATTTAGCGTGAATATCTTCTAAGATTGCATCCACTTTTTCTTTAACTTCCGCCACAAAACTTCCCGTTGCTTGTGACGATATAACATATTCCTCATCAAAATCTATGTTCCATAATTGAGTTTGCAACTTTTGATTAACCACCGTAATTTTGAGGTCAATTTGTTTTGGAATAACATTTTGTTGATAGCTTAATTGATTATCCCTATTTTTTTTGAACCCATATGCAATTAATTTCTCTTCTAACATAATTCATCCCCATTATTTCAGACTATCTTTACACACCGAAATCAAGACCATTCTTACACAACGAAAAGTAGACTATTTTTACACAGCGAACTTTTTACTTCGCTAAATCCTCAACATTGCTTGGTAAAGTACTTTGTTGCGCTGTTTTATTAACTTCTTTAATCTTGGTGGCATGATCTGAAATCATAAATCCATTCCATTTCATAATACCACGATCATGATAATCATGATTAAAGAAACTTTGCGCTAATTTTTCATCGCTTAGTTTTTCAATCTTCATATATCATAAATTTTCCTTCCATCATCCCAAGTTTGCGCCTCAAAATTTTCAAAACGCAAGGTAAAATCCACTTTTTGCTTTAGTTGGTGACACAGTTCTTCTAGTGCTTCCATTCGATAATCATGCAAGATTCCAATTGGTATCGAACGGGTGCGTTGCTTTTTTTTCGCGATTACAAAAAAGAAGTTATACTTTTTTTGATATGGATTATCAACAACTTGAATAGAGTAAATTGTATTGATTTTCTGTAATTTAAAATAAGGTTGCAAGTTTTCTAATATCCTTTTTACCATTTTGTCATATTTTTCATCATTCAAGCGTATTCCCTCCATTATGTCCCCCTACTAATGATTGGCGTTCAACATAGGTTCCACCTTTTTCAAGGCTGTTACCAAAATACAAAGCTGTTTTACCATGGCGTTTACGAATTTTATCCATAACCTGATTAAGTTTATTTTCTTTTTCCAGTTGTTTAGGATCGTGAAACAAATCCAGTTGGACGTAGCTTTTTTTCATCACACGCCCCACTGAAACGCCGACGTGACGGACCGGAAGTCCCGTCCAATATCGTTGCAGCATATATTTTAAATTCGCCAAGATTTCAGTCGGACTATCTGTGGGTGAAACCTTGATTTCATGAGCCCATCCATGAGTTTTTTCTTCACTTTGAACTGTCATTGAATATCCGATTGATAAACGAATCACTTGCGTTTGCATTTTTCTCTTTCGCAAACGTGCGGCAACTTGGCGGCCGATTTCGTCAACCACCACACTTACATCCCGATACTCGCGATAATCGCGCGGTAATACCTGGCTGTTGCCGATGCTCTTTTCTTTAACTTGAATACGTTGGTTCAATTGTGTGCGGTCAATCCCCCAAGCAGTCGCAAAAAGTTGGGTGCCGATAATCCCAAATTCTTCCTTGAGTTGATAAGGATTACTAAAGGCTAAGTCATGCATACTCTGAATTCCACAACGATTTAAGTGGTTGGCTGTTCTCTTGCCAATCCCCCAAATTTGCGCGAGTTCTTCAATAGGCCAAATTTTTGCTCCAAAAGATTGATAATCAAGCATCCCAATTAAATCCTTACTCTTTTTAGCAAACAAATCTAAAGCTAGCTTTGCTTGCGTAGGGTTTTCACCAATTCCAACCGTTGTATAGATGCCTAATTCTTCTTTAACGGCCAACTGAATTTTTCTGGCGACTGCTTCTTTAGTTTTCCCGAACATCTTCCAGGTTTTGGTCATATCTACCAGTGATTCATCAATTGAATACGGTAAAATATCTTCTTCGGCAGCAAAGCGACTGAAAATTTGATTAACTTTAAGATTCATTTCGATATACAAATTCATCCGTGGCGGCACCACTAATAAACGTGGATCTTGTGGCAAATCGCGCATTCGATCTACGTTTTTTAAATTAAAGAGCTTTTTTGCTTTAGGACTAGTCGCAAGCACCAAGCCACCACCGGTATTTTTAGCTTCTGACATTACCACTAGAATTGATTGGAGCGGATTTAAGCCGCGTTCAACACTTTCGACACTCGCGTAAAAAGACTTACTATCAATCATGAAAAATACCCCGTGCGGTTCTTTACTATAATCAAATGTTGTCATCTTTTCACCTGCCAATCTCGCCTAATAAAATTCCTATATGGTTATTATATTATTTGGAAATTTATCCGTCAATTATATATTTCCTTTTTGGTATATAACTATCAAAGTTATACCTCAAATATTTCCTTTCGTTTTAATTCAATTTATTAGCGAAATATTATAAAATATAGCTATACACTTTTGAGAAAGGACGATGCTTGTGAAAAATATCGTCACCGGAATTTTCGCGCATGTCGACGCCGGCAAAACGACCTTAACTGAAGTCCTTTTATATCAAGCAGGCAGTATTCGGAATCTTGGTCGTGTCGATAATGGCGATGCCTTTTTAGATAATAATGAGATTGAAAAAAAACGTGGAATTACCATTTTTTCTCATCAAGCAATTTTGCAAAATGATGCGTTGCAATTGGTGATTGAAGATACTCCTGGACACGTGGATTTTTCTTCACAGTTAGAACAAGTCATGCAGATTTTGGATTATGCCATTTTAGTTGTGAGTGCTAACGATGAAATTAAAGAACATACCCGCAAACTTTGGTCTATGCTTCAACACTATGGCGTGCCGACTTTTATTTTCGTTAATAAAATGGATATTACCAATTTGACACAAAATGAAGTCATGGACAAAATTAAAGCTAATTTAGCTGATGGTTGTATCGCCTTTAATCAATTTGATGATCTCAACAAGATGCCTGAAGATTCTTTTGAGGAAATTGCGATGCAAGATGAAAAGCTGCTCGATGAATTTTTAGAAACAGGCAAAGTAAGCGAAGAACAAATCAAAACAATGATTCAAAAACGCCAAGTATTTCCTTGTTTCTTTGGTTCCGCCCTTAAATTAATTGGCGTGGATGAATTTTTATTAGGAATTCAACATTGGAGCAAGAAAAACAATTTCCCGCTGAATTTAAAGCGCGTGTGTTTAAAATTACCCATGACAAAAATGGTGAACGCTTAACTTGGGTACGTGTTTTAGGTGGTCAAATCAGTGCGAAACAAGAGATTTTAGCTGGCCAAAAAATCAATCAGTTGCGCCTTTATAATGGCGAAAAATTCCAAACAACCGCAAGTGTTTCTGCTGGCAATGTCGTGGCGTTAACCGGATTAAATAACACTTATCCTGGTCAAGGATTAGGCGCTTTATCTGACAATGATTTAAGCTTGATTCAGCCCGTTTTGACTTATACGGTTGATCCAAAAGCTGAAGATATCCGCAATGTTTTAAAAGCTTTCCAATTATTAAGCGATGAAGATCCGTTATTAAACGTAACTTGGTCTAGTCAATTGGAAGAAATTCGCCTCCAAATTATGGGGAAAATTCAACTTGAAATTTTAGAACAAATTCTTTTAGAACGCTTTGGCTTAGAGATTGGATTCAATCAAGGAAGCGTGCTTTACAAAGAAACTATCACCCATCCGATTGAAGGTGTGGGACATTTTGAACCTTTACGTCATTATGCTGAAGCACACTTGATTATCGAACCAAACCCTGATGGTGGGATTGTCTTAGCTAAGGATGTGAAAACTGAAATATTGCCAATTAACTGGCAAAATCAAGTTATTTCTAATCTAAAAGCTAAAACCCATCTTGGAGTTATGACTGGAAGTCCGCTAACCGATGTTAAAATCACCTTAGTTAACGGTGCTTGGCACAATAAGCATACTGAAGGTGGCGATTTTAGAGAAGCAACTTGGAGAGCTGTGCGCCAAGGGTTAATGATGGCCAATCAGCAAGGTTGGAGTCAATTATTAGAACCTTGGTATGACTTTAAATTAACCGTTCCAAGCGATCAAGTCGGCCGGGCCATGACGGATATTCAACAAATGAGTGGAACCGCTGAGCCAAAAGAAACTAGCGGTGAACTCGTGACTTTAACTGGTAGTGCGCCGGTTTCAAAAATGCAAAACTATACTACTGATGTACGTTCTTATACGCATGGTTTGGGGATGTTAGAACTAAGTGTTTCAGGATATCGACCTTGTCATAACCAAGCAGAAATCATTGAAGAACGTGCTTATAATCCAACTGCCGATTTGGAAAACACCCCCGATTCTGTCTTTTGTGCACATGGGGCTGGTTTTCCAGTTAAGTGGGATGAAGTTCCTAGTTTTATGCACATCCCCTATTCAATATAACGAAGATTAACTCAGACCTAGTCCGTCAACTACCATGGGATAAATCCCATGGCTTGTAACTCACGACACTTGCGTGTCTGTAGTTCAAACGATTAGATAAAACTAACCTCCTACCTTAATGTGGTTATGTGGTTACGTTTGGGTGGTTGACAACACCCTTTATTACCAACATATCAGTCAGTAACGTTATTTAATTCAAATTTTGGTTTTTCAATTCCTGAAATATATTGTTTGCCTAATTCTTGCAAGTTCATTGCACCTACTCGGTCATCATTCGTTCTGAATCCGCAATTAACGCATTTATATTCATGTAAGGAATGATTACGGTTTTCTTTTCTAATCTGACCGCATTTCGGACAACGTTGACTAGTATATTTCGCTGAAACAATTAAAACCTGACTCTTACTTTTTTGAGCTTTGTAAATTAATTTAGTCTGTAAATCGTAAAATGACCATGAATGTAATTCTCTAGTCAGATTTTTATTAGCATTAGATTTTTCAAAAGTTACATCAGCAAGGTTTTCTAGCACAAACAAAGTATTTTGACCATATTGTTTAACAAGTGTCTTAGATAAGCAATGATTAACATTACTCATCCAACGGTTCTCTTGGTGTTCTAGTCGTTTTAACTTTCTCTTTGCTGATTTAGTACCTTTAGCTTGTAATTTGCTTCGCAAATAAGCATACTTTTTACGCTTATATGCAATACTTTTACCACTAACAAAATTAGTCTTACCTTTTTCATCATAAGAGGTCGTGAGAAAACGTAATCCTCTATCAATGCCAACTACATGTTGATTATCGTCTTTTTGCCACTCTTCAGTTTCGATAGTTACAGGAATGTGTAAAAACCAGTGTTCTTTCAATTTAACTAATTTGGCTGTTCCTAATTTATAGCTAGGATCAAAGAAATTAAGATAATCTCCATTAAAAGAAACTTTAATTCGTTCATCAAGAACGTTTAAAGAAATCTTTGTACCTTTTTGAACAAACGAGTAGTTAATATTGCGAACATAATCTGCTTGTGGTCTAGAAAACTTAATAGGATGTTGTAACCAATTTAAGTCACGGAATTCTCGATGCCATTCGTTGGTGTTGATATCTTTATACTTGTAAGGATGTTGGTATAATTGAGTTTCGACTGTTTTATACCTCGCTTCAACCGTTCGATAAGTTGATTGAATCATAGCAGAATTAACACGAGGAAACTTGCTCCGCAAAGGGTGGTACATTTCCTTGTTAAACTGCTTACGCTTGGCTACAAAATGATTATCAAAATACCATTGACTAACAATATTACAAATATCACGATATTCCCGTGTAATTGCTTCAAACTGCTGAATCTGCTCATGAGTTGGATATAATCTAACTTTAGCTGTAATAATTTGTTCCATTATCTTTCACCTCCTTTATCCATGGTATAATTATATCAAATCGGATAAATAAAGTGAAGAAAAAATGACCCTTTCGGGTCATTAAAGGGCTTATATCCCCTCACTAAAGTAAGGGGGTTTACGCCCCGTTTATACTAAAGATTAGGTCTCTTTTGTAAGCATATTTCTTGTTTTTGGTTATAAATATGAGGTAGAATACCTTAAAATATAATTATTAACTGGAGGAATTACGATGAAAGAAATTTATCTTGCAGGCGGCTGTTTTTGGGGTGTCGATGGCTATTTCGAACAACTTGATGGTGTTTTAGAAACATCTGTTGGTTATGCTAATGGTAAGTTTGGCCTTACAACTTACGAAATGGTTAAATTAACTGACCATACTGAAACAGTGCATATTAAATATAATCCAGAAAAGATTAGCTTAACTGATCTTTTAAAACACTATTTCCGCATCATTGATCCATTTTCTGTTAACCGTCAAGGAAATGATATCGGCCGACAATATCGTACCGGAATCTATTATGTGGATGAAAAAGATGCACCAGTTGCTCAAGCTATGTTAGATGAAATCCAACAAGAAGCTGGCGATAGAAAAGTTGCGGTTGAATTAGCTCCAGTTAACAATTATGTAACTGCAGAAGCATACCACCAAGACTACCTCAAAAAGAACCCTAACGGCTATTGCCATATCGACTTATCTTTAGCGCAAAAACCACTATAAACTAAGAAAACAGGTGAACAATATGGAAGAATCAAAAGAACAATTACGTCAACGCTTGACACCAGAACAATATGCTGTAACCCAAGAAAATGCAACCGAAGCACCATTTACAGGTAAATACGATGATTTTTACAAAGAAGGTATTTACCTTGATGTTGTCAGTGGTGAACCTTTGTTTTCATCCCTCGATAAATATGACGCCGGCTGCGGTTGGCCGGCATTTACAAAGCCAATCACTAAATTACAAGAAAAGCGTGACCAATCATTTGGGATGGAACGCGTTGAAGTTAGAAGTAAAGGCGCTGACTCTCATTTAGGTCATGTTTTTACTGATGGTCCCCTTGATCGTGGTGGCTTAAGATATTGCATTAATTCAGCAGCTTTGAAGTTTGTGCCATACAATGAACTTGATGAAGCTGGTTTATCTGAATATAAAGAGCTATTCAAGAAGTAAACAAAAAATCGAGGAATCTCTCGTAAAGGGATTATTCCTCGATTTTTTTATTTTAAAACAAATTTTTGAACGGCTTTAGCTAAACCGTCTTCGTCGTTAGTTGCGGTAACATAATCGGCTGCGGCTTTAATATTTTCTGCCCCATTGCCCATAGCAACTGAAAAACATGGACTTGTAATCATTGATAAATCATTTTGTTGATCGCCAGCTACCATAACTTCTTCTGGTTTCAAGCCAAAACTTTGAGCTAGTTGTAAGACCGCTGCTCCTTTAGTTGCTTTTTTATTCATGAAATCAAAGAAGATTGGATCTGTCCGAACACAGTCGTACTTATCGAAGAATTCTGCTGGGATCTTATCTTGAACAGCATCAATTCGTTCTTTAGTATCAGTCCAGGTTACCTTAGCGATATTTTCAGCTTCCGTGATTTCGTTTAATTCCCGCACGCGTAAATCCATGTGCGCGGTATAAGCATCATAAATCATATTGGAATTGACGTTACGTTGAAAGACGTACATCTTAGAATCGGTTGTCATCATACACATATCAACGTCAAGATTTTTAGAAAAGTTAGTAATTTCCTTAAAATCTTCATATGAAAGGAGATTTCGGAATAATGGTTGCGCTGATTTCGCTCTGACAGCTTGAGCTCCATTCTGCGTAATCGCAATACTTTCATCATTATGCAAACCTAATTTTTCAAGTAGTGGCACAATCCCACTTAAAGGTCTACCGGTACATAAGATAATTTTTACCCCTTGTTTGTGGGCTTGTACCAACGTTTTTATTGTTTCTTGCGTCAACTCTGCTTTGGAGTTAACTAAAGTTCCATCAATATCGGTTGCTATCATTTTAATCATAAAAAATCTCCCCCTTTGATTTTAAAAAGAACCAGCACACTACCATGTACTGGTTCTTTTTGAATATGGCTACTGTTTTCTAATCTAAATCAGCCCCATTTGACTTAATAACTTTTTGATACCAGTAGAATGAATCTTTACGTGAACGTTCAAGCGTTCCGTTTCCTTCATCGTCTTTATCAACGTAAATGAAACCATAACGCTTACTCATTTGACCTGTTCCTGCTGAAACTAAATCAATGCATCCCCATGGAGTGTATCCCATCAAGTCAACGCCATCTAAAACAACGGCTTTTTTAGCTTCAGTTAAGTGGCGGCGTAAGTAATCAATGCGGTAATCGTCATGGATACCGTCTGCTTCAACTTTATCGTATGCCCCCAAACCATTTTCAACGATAAACAATGGCACATGGTAACGGTCAGTTAATTCATTTAAGGCATAACGTAAACCAACCGGATCAATTTCCCAATCCCAATCACTTGCTTCAACAAATTGGTTACGGACAATTGCTTCTTCTGGATCAGCCAAATCATCAGGTGCTACCTTGTCTGATGAAACTGCCATTGATTGGTAGTATGAAAAACCAACATAATCAACTGTTCCTTCTTTTAAGACAACGCGATCTTCTTCTGTAATATCTGGACGGTAACCTTTTCTTTCGATGTAAGCTTCAACGTTTGATGGATAGTAACCCCAAACTTGAACATCTGAGAACCAGTTACGGCGTTGGTCCATGCGTTGAGCTAAAAGAACATCCGCTGGTTTAGAAGTTGCGGGATAAATTGGCGTAAAGGCAATCATTGTTCCAATCATGAAATCAGGATTGATTTTCTTTCCTTCTTTAACTGCTAAAGCACTTGCGACAACTTCATAGTGAGCTGCTTGATACATTGCAGCTTCATTTTTATTACCGTCTTTATCTAAAAGTAATCCTGAGTTAGTTGCCATTAAAAAGTCATTGTTAAAACTTGATTGGTTGTCAATTTCATTGAATGTCATCCAATATTTAACTTTATCCTTGTAACGTTTGAAGCAAGTTACAGCGAATTTAACAAAGAAATCAATCGTCTTACGATTACCAAAACCATTATATTTCTTCACTAAATTAAATGGCATTTCAAAGTGTGATAATGTAACAACTGGTTCAATACCATACTTCAAACATTCGTCAAACAAATCATCGTAGAATTTCAATCCTGCTTCGTTTGGAGTTTCGTCATCGCCATTAGGGAAAATCCGTGTCCAAGCGATCGAAGTTCTAAAACACTTAAATCCCATTTCAGCGAATAATTTAATATCTTCTTTATAGTGGTGGTAAAAATCAATTGCACTGTGGTTAGGATAGTTCTTACCTGGAATAACCCCATCGGTAATTTCTCGTGGGACTTTGTTGGCACCTGCAGTCATTACATCAGCGACACTAACCCCTTTGCCACCTTCTTGCCATGCACCTTCTAATTGATGAGCAGCAACTGCGCCACCCCATAAAAAGCCTTTTTTAAATTCCGTTTTTGTCATAGTACATCCACCCTTCTACGGTTAACTTTATTACGTTTTTTGTAAACGTTTTCTTTTACATTCATAATATAACATGTACCAACAAGTTATTCAAGTACCAACATATATATTTTTTATGGTATAATGAAAAAAAGTTTAAAAAAGAAGGTGAAACTTATGAAATATCTTGATATTGCTAATGAAATTAACCAACGAATTACCGATCGTGTATATGAAGAACAACTTCCAAGCGAAGCGCAGTTAATGGAAGAATTTTCTTCTGGACGTAATACAATTCGCAGCGCCATCAGCTTGCTAGCGAATCACGGGATTATCCGCCGCCATCAAGGAAGTGGGTATTTTGTAAATCAAGACCTCTTTGAAACTGGGCGTAACATTACCATGTTAACGAATAAAAATTCATTAAATACTAACCAACCAGATAAACAGATTAAATCTAAAGTTATTAACTTTACCAGTCGGTTAACTACGCCAAAAGAAGATCAAATTTTTGGTTGTCAAAAAAAGAGTCCCGTATATGAAGTTCATCGCCTCAGATATATTGTGGAGGACAATGCTTTTTTAAGTTTTGAAAAAGCTGTCTTTTTAAAGGAACTCATCCCTTATTTAGATGAAACAATCGCGCAAAATTCGATTTTTAGGTTTATCAAAAAACAATATGACATTGAGGTCTTGCATAGTGATGACTTCTTGTCTGTCGGTTTAGCTGATGAAGAGTTCGCCGAAAAAACCGGACAAGCGGTTGGTTCGCCTTATCTTTTAGTTAAAGAAATTAATTTCACCAAAAAAAATAAAGTTTTCAACTATTCGCATTCTTATTATTCACCCGATCGTGAGTATTACTATCACCTTGCTAATACGTTGAAATGATTTGTTGGCCGCAAGAATATTTGTTCTTGCGGATTTTTTTATCTCTTTATTTTTATTTATTCGAAGGTCAACAAAATTCTCAAAACACTCAACCAATTCAAAAAACACACAATCATCTGTTGCATCCCAAGCAACAAGTAGCGTAAACAGTGATGCATCAATGAGCTCACAAGACTCAAATAATTCTACTCTATAATGTAGTTTCTAATCGCCAATTTATTTTGGCGATTTTTTTTATTACTTCAAATATTTCTTCATAAAAAAACTCGCCCAGAAAACTGGACGAGTCATTCGACTAATTTATTTCAGTAAGTCTATTTTAATTAGGAAACATTTTTTATTATGCTTCTTTTGCAGAAGCAGCTTCTTGTTCACGCTTGTAAAGTTTGTTGTCGTAAGCTTTGATGAATGGGTACCATACTAAACCAGCAACGATTGTTGTTACAATGGCTAATACGAAACCTTTCCAACTTTGTGTTGCGATGAAACCACCTAAACCAACAGGTGTTGGCCATGGTTGTTGAACTGTAATCTTAGGTACCAAGTGAGTTGCGATACTGAAGTAAGCTACCATTGCTGAAGCCATAGGAGCTAATAAGAATGGTACAAGAACATCAATGTTGTAAACAATTGGTAAACCAAACAAGATTGGTTCGTTAATGTTGAATAATGCTGGAACAAAGGCTAATTTACCTAATTCACGTAATTGAACTGATCTAGCGCGGAATGCTAAGTATAAAATCATAACCAATGTAGCACCTGAACCACCAGTTGATACAAAGGCATTGAAGAATTCACCGGCCAAGACGTGGAAACCACCATTATTATTTGAAGCTAAGTTTGCTAAAACAAAGGCGTTTGTGAAACTTGTGATGATTGTTGCCCCGTGAATACCAACGAACCATAATGCACCGATAAGGAAGAAGATAACCAATACCCCGTACCATGAATCAACCAATTTACCTACGAATGAGAATGGGATGTATAATACGTTGAAGATATCTGTTCCCATGGCTACTAAAGCACCATCAATAATTGCAGTAATCAAGGCAACCGCAAATCCTGGGATTAAAGCAGTGAATGAATCAGCAACACCCTTTGGCACTGAGTCGGGCATCTTGATACCCCAGCCTTTTTTAACAATCATACGGTATGATTGAACGGCAATCCATGAGATGATAAGACCTGTAAAGATCCCTGTTGCACCTAAGCGAGCAAAACCTGATGAACTTGCACCGTAACCTGCGATAACTCCTGTACCGCCTTCAACAGCTTTCTTTGAAACATTTGTTAAGAATGCAACTTTACCATCTTGCCATGCGAATTGAGCAACTGTTAAGAAGAAACCAAAGAGTCCTAAGAACATCCCGTTAAGCGGGCTTAAATCTAGTTTTTCTTCTTTTTGATAAATCTTAGTGTATTCATATCCAAATGATCCAGCAAAATAAATTGCAATGAATCCCATTACGGCATTATAAATTGCTTGATACATATCACGGAAACGACCTAATGTTGCGTCGTAAAATGATACAAATGCTTTAGCTGTAATGATTAAATCTAAATTTGATAAAATTAAGAACATTGAACTAACGATTGTAAATGAGATAACTGTATATCCAGCACCCATAACGGCACGAACGAAACGAGCGTTCGCAAATTTACCCATTGGTCCAACTAAATGTTTGTTGATAAATTCTTGAAACTTACCTTGGTTCATATTAAACCCTCCCCTATTATTTTGATGTTTCCTTAAATTTTTGAATTACTGAATAGTATCTGTCAGAATTTTCTTGAATCCGATAAAGATTACTGATACTCTTTAATGCTAAGATCAAACCTAACAAGAGAATTGCTAAAATAATTGATTTGGCGTTGTTCGCATAAATGAATGGAAATGCAAGTTTACCAATTCCTGTAAATGAAATAATTGCTAAAACAACGTTTGTAAGCGCTTGTAAATAAAAGTATAAAAGCGTGATTGGTACACGGTTATTTTCTTTATGCGACAACTTCGAACTTAATTCAACCGAAGCTACAATTCCCCAAATCATTAAGACGAAAGGAAGAAGTGCTAACAGCCCACTATAAGAAAAATTAACAATTCCCCAGAAGAAATTCATAAATATATATCCGGCGATAAAATATCGCACAATCAAGTATCGGTTGAAGTTCATATACTTCAATGTTTCTTCCTTTTTAATTGCTTCATTATTTTTCATCACTATCTTCCTCTTTCCCCGCCATAATTAAACGCTTTCATTCCTTTCCGGAAATTAACATACTTAGTACTTGCGCAAGGATGTTAATTCTGGGAAGTTTTACGTTTGACTGATTTTAATCTTCTTCTTTTAAAGTACCTGATTTATATAACTTTTCATATAGATCAACCATTTCACCCGCCAAATCACGGAATGTAATTGCATTCATGATGTGGTCTTGTGAGTGAACCATCAATAAAGTAACTTTGGCATGATCGCTTGAGCTTCTTTTGTAAGCATATCAGTTTGAGCGTTGTGAGCTTCAACTAATGCCTTGTCAGCTGCCTTTAATTTTTCATGGGCAACATCAATGTGACCTTTTTTAGCTTCACGAATTGCTTCAAAAGCAAAACTCTTAGCGTTTCCCCCATTAATAATCAAACCCATAGTTACTTCAAGTTGTTTTTGTTCTTCTTCTGGACTTAACTTTTCTTCTGTCATTTCCAACACTTCCCTACTTTAAAGAAATTTTTATTTTACCTACTTCATTAATGAACGTGCTTGTTGTAAAACAGCTTCTCCATCCATCATACCGTATGAGCGCATGTCGATAACATCAAATGGAATATCTGATCCATCTTTAGCTTTACCAGCTAATTTTGTTTCAAAGTCAGCTCTCATGTATGAAACTTGAGGTCCTAATAAAACAACATCGATATCTTTTGTAGCTAACTTTTCTTCTGCTTCTGAAGCTGAACATGCAAAGATTTCATAATCTAATCCGTCCTTTTCAGCTGCTTGTTGCATCTTGTTAACTAATACTGAAGTACTCATTCCTGCTGCACAGTTGAGCATAATTGTTTTTTCTGCCATAGTAATGGCCCCCTTTAAAAATTTTTCTTTGCTTTTCTTTACACTCTTATATTAACTTGTCGGTACAAGTTTGTCAACGCTTTCATAAATAAAATTTTCATTACAATAAAATAATTATAGGTTTACACGAGATAAATCCCCATTAAATAAAGGTTTTGTTTTACTAAATTTTTTCAGTTTTATTTTAATCAAATAAGTTGTGGGGACATGTTTAGTTTTATTTTAGGTATAAAAAAAATGAGAACTTTCAGTTAAATTTGAAAATTCTCATTTTTTAGTATTTACTTTTTATACCAAGCCTAGCATCATCCAAACCGGAACACAAAGTAAGAGGCCTATGATATTAATAATCATATATCCTAGTGATGATTTAGCTAATCCAGAGCGAGATACCATGCTAGAATCTACCGCAGCTTGGCCTGTAATCACTGGGGCATCCATGTATGATAACATCCAAATATTTACACTAGCCGTAATGATTAAGATCAATAATGCTGGATTGTATGTCATCGAGTTAAAGAATGGCAATAAACATAATGTTACTAATGTACCGGTTGAAATTAGTGATACCACCACAAACTTCAATAAGTAGATAATTATTGGTAAAACAATAACGGTAATCCAGATATTACCTAAAATCGGACTGATAACTGGAGCTAAGATTTTGTATAGCCATGTCGTTAACCCAACTGTCTTCATAATATTTCCTAAAGCCATAACTGTACCAATGAAAATTACTGAACTCCAACTAATACGATTTTTAAAGTCATCAGCAGTAAAGACTTTTAGCATTACCAAGACTGACAAACCAACTAAAGCTACGATTGCAGCTTCAAGTTTAAGAGCTGAACCTAAAATCCAGAAAATGATTGCGACTGCGATAACAGTTGCGGTAATCTTTTCATCCCGTGACATTGGTCCTAATTCTTGCAATTGCTTTTCAACGAAGTCATGGCTAACTGCTTTATCTTCTTTTGGTTGGAATAATAATTTGATTAAGAAATATCCACCAACTAAAGCAACGATCGTCCATGGTAACATCATAACAAACCAATTTCCCCATGAAAGAACACTTTGATACTTACCTGGAATTAATCCCTTAAAAGCATAGTTTTGTGCGGTGGCACTTAAAAAACTTGCTTCCATTACAATAAATCCCCAAATCGCAGCCATGAATAATCCAGATGATGGTTTACTTTTTGGCTTGTAACCTAAAGCGTCACTAATCCCTTTAGCAATAGGCG
The DNA here is from genome assembly GCF_000615845.1 of Ligilactobacillus hayakitensis DSM 18933 = JCM 14209. Taxonomy (GTDB): domain Bacteria; phylum Bacillota; class Bacilli; order Lactobacillales; family Lactobacillaceae; genus Ligilactobacillus; species Ligilactobacillus hayakitensis. The sequence goes on along the minus strand of NZ_BAML01000009.1, from coordinate 18,745 downwards.
TACTCATAGCAGCTTTAGGATGGGCACTTGGAATCATTGGAGAAATAATGGTTCCAGCTAACATAATCGCAAGTGATTGTCCTTTAAAGTTTGCAGGTAATTTTTTCATTACCATTAAGGCAATTCGATTAATTAATCCAGTCTTACTTGCAGCAGCCCCAAGAGCTAAACCACCAATAATAATCCACATTGTTGTTGATGAGAAAATTGCGAATGAGGTTTGAAAATCAACGGCTCCAAAGATTACCCATGAAGCTAACATCAAAATCCCAGTGATAAAACTAGGAATGACACTGAAAATCCAAAAGATATTTGCCATAATAATTGATCCAAGCACAATCATCCCTGCATGCGTCAATCCATGTGGAACTGGTACGACAAACGCCACCAGTGCTCCTAAAACTACACCAACTATTCCAGCAATTAATTTAAGATTTTTCATAATCTATTCCCCCTCTTCAAACACATCGGGATTTACTGGGAATTGAGGCATTTTACCATTTGAAAAATCAATAATTGCTTGAGCGGCACCAATTCCTAAAGATGCATTAGCTTCATGCGTTGTTCCAGCGATATGACTTGTAACAATCGTATTTTTACTTGAAAATAGTGGATTATCAGCTGCTGGTGGTTCTGGATTAAATGAATCAATCGCAGCACCAGCCAACTTATCATTATTTAATGCATCTGCTAAATCTTGTTCATTTACAATTCCCCCACGAGCTGAGTTAATCAGAATTGCTGTTTGTTTCATTAATGATAATTCATTTTTGGTAATCATATTTTCTGTTTGGGGAGTTAAGGGCATATTAATAGAAAGAAAATCTGCTTGCATGTAAATTTCTTTTAAATCATCAAACATTTCAACTGGAGCGTCCTTGACATATGGATCATAACCAATAACACGCATCCCAAATGCTTGAGCTAACTTAACTAATACTCTTCCGATTTGTCCTAAACCTAAAATTGCAAGAGTCTTATCTTTTAGCTGACTCCCATTTAAATTATTTTGCGTTGAAAAACCTGGTAATGATTTACCTTGAATTGTATCAATCTTTTCACGTAATAATTTATCCGTCATCATAATATTACGACTCAAAGTTAACATTGTTGTAATAACATATTCTGCAACTGCATATGCATTAGCACCATTAACCTTAGCAACTAAAACTCCATTATCACTTGCGGCTTTAACATCAACGTTATTAATTCCGGTTCCGTTTCGAGAAATAATCTTTAATTCTTTACCAGCTTCAATGACTTCCCGTGGTAATAATGATGAACGCATAATTACCGCATATGCATCGGAAATTTCTTTTTTCATTGTTTCAATATCAGTTCCAGCACTGACCTTGACTTCAAATCCAGCTTTTTTTAAAAGTTCAATTCCTTGATCATCAATTTTTTCACTTAATAATACTTTTTTCATGGATTTGACCTCCTGTTTATCTATTACAACTACATTCTAGTGAAAAACTTCACGAACTAACAGTTTAATTTAGGTCATCACATGAACTGTTAGTACATGTGCACAGTGATTTTTTGTACTCCTACCCTAATTTAGCTACAATTTTTTTAATCTCATCATTAGCATCTTTACGATAATATAGAGCTGATGAGTAAGCAATATTATTAGTAGTATCAAGATGTTTAAATTCAATCATTGGATTACGTGTCCGTTCAACATCAACAAAAACACTCGGATAAAATCCAATTCCTTGATTGGAAGCAACGTACGCATCGCGTAATTCAAGGGATGGCGCCCTTTTTATTTGTTCTTTTTTAAAATGATTTGGAAACTTTGCAATTAGCACATCTTGCATAAAAGCTGATTCAACTGGCGAATAATAAAAAATATCTCGATCTTCAAGATCTTCTACTTTCACATATTCTTGCTTACTTAAACTAGAATTTTTACTAATACCCACCACTAGTTCACCGGTAAACAAACTAATCATTTTAAGCGTTTTCATTTCTTCGTTATCTAAAAAATAATATGGTGTCACAATAAAATCGAGTTCTCCTGCTTGTAATAATTCAATTAAACGACGCCCGCTTTGTTGAATAAAATCAACAGTATATTCTTTATCAATCATCGGCAAAAGCTTGCGCTGTAAGGCAATTGCTTGATTAGAAGATGAAAAACCTAGGCGTAAATGCTTTACTTGATTCTTTTTTCGCGTATTGATTCGATTAATCTCATTAGTATAAGTATTCACAATATCCTCAGCAGTTACGATAAATTCATGACCATCTTCGGTGAGTTCTGACCGATTCTTTTTTCGTTCAAAGAGCTTAATTCCAAGTTCATCTTCTAATTGATCCATTTGTTTTGAAACTGCCCGTGGAGAAATATAAAAGTCTCCAGCCGCCTTTCTAAAGCTTCCGTAGCGCACTACCGCTAGAAAAGTTTTTAAATTATTAATGTCCATATGCTTTGCTCCTATCTTATCGACGTGAACTATTAGTTCGCCTTAGTACACATTTTAACTCTATTCATCATATTTTGAAAGCGCTAAAATTAGTTTGTAAATTAAATCACAAGAGGTGGAAGAATATGTCAAAAACACCAAAGATTACTAAAATGGAAGTCTATCCTGTAGCTGGATATGACAGTATGTTATTAAATTTAAGTGGAGCTCACGGTCCTTTCTTCACACGCAACATTGTTATTTTAACAACCGATGAAGGGGTTGAAGGTGTCAGTGAAGTTCCCGGTGGAGAAAAAATTACGCAAACACTAGAAGAAGCAAAAGATCTTGTTATTGGAACACCAATCGGTGATTACAAGCGCGTCTTACAAGAAGTTCAAAAGAAATTTGCCTATTTAGATGCTGGTGGTCGTGGTAATCAAACCTTTGATTTACGTATCATGGTGCATGCTTTAACTGCAATTGAGACTGCATTTCTTGATTTACTCGGTAAATATCTTCACGTTCCTGTTGCTGCTTTACTCGGGGATGGCCAACAAAGAGAACACGTTGGAGTTTTAGGTTATCTATTTTGGGTCGGTGATACTTCTAAAACAGACCTCCCTTATCTTCAAGATGATGATAATTCAGATGAATGGGGTCGTTTACGTCGCAAGCCCGCAATGGATTCTGAATCTCTAGTTAAATTAGCTAAGGCTGCATATGACAAGTATGGATTTAAAACTTTCAAACTTAAAGGTGGGGTTTTTGATGGTCAAAAAGAAGTTGAAGCTATCAAAGCCCTTCATAAAGCATTCCCAGATGCTAAATTAGACTTAGATCCAAATGGTGGATGGTATCTAAAAGATGCCCTTCGCTATGCTAATGAATTAAAAGGTATCTTACACTATATTGAAGATCCATGTGGAGCTGAAGATGGTTTTTCAGGTCGTGAAATCTTAGCAGAATTCCAAAAGAAAACACACATGCCAGTTGCAACTAACATGGTAGATACTGATTGGCGTCAAATGAGTCATGCAATTGCATTAAATTCAGTTTCAATTCCATTAGCAGATCCACACTTTTGGACAATGGAAGGTGCTGTAAGAGTTGCTCAACTTTGTTCAGAATTTGGGTTAAACTGGGGGGTACACTCAAACAATCACTTTGATATTTCACTTGCAATGGTCGCAAACGCTGCCGCTGCAGCACCTGGTGAAGTTTACGATGTTGATACTCACTGGATTTGGCAAGATGGTCAATACTTAACTAAGAATCCTTATGAAATCAAGAATGGTGAAATCTATGTTCCTAAGACTACTGAAGGTTTAGGAGTAGAAATTGATCGCGATGCTATTATGAAAGCTCATCAACTCTACGTCGATAAAAAACTTGGCGCTCGCGATGACTCTAAGACAATGCAATACCTCATCCCAGGATGGAAATTCGATCCAAAACGCCCTGCTTTAGTGCGCTAAAATAAAAATCACAAAATAAAAACGCTAGAAAATACGTTAATTAAACGTTAAGTTCTAGCGTTTTTTATGTTTCTTTGATTATTTTAATATTAGCTATTTGATGACTTTGGCAAGTATGAATCAACTGTCTCTGCCAAACTTCTAAGGTTACGCGTTTGAATCAAAACGCGCCCGTTTCCGTGAAAGACATTAACTAAACCTTCGCCAGTTGTAAAACCAAATGTCCCAGACGCAACTTTGATGTTGTAATCTAAACTACTATCCCAAGCAATAACGTGTTCATTATCAATAGTTAACGGATGATCAGGCGTTACTGTAAGTTCGATAATATCACCGAACGCTGAAATTAACATTTCTCCTTGCCCTTGAGTTTCCATCACAAAAAGTCCACCGGTACCACCAAAGAAGGCCCCACCGACATTTTGGGCCACCATGTTATAACCAACAGAGCTATCGCATGCTAGAAAAACACCGGTATTGAGGCGATATTGATTAGGGCCAACCGTCAAACTCGTAATTTTACCCGGAACAGCTGGAGCAATCCCGATAAAAGCTCCGTCAGCTTGACCGGTAGCGTGAGTCATAAAGAAACTTTCTCCACTCGTTAAACTACGACCTAAAGCGCTAAATAACCCACCGATACCACTTTTATTCGTGTTCATCTTTCCTTGCAAATCAACATTTGATGAATAAGCCATGGCGCCGCGTTCAACTTGAATCGTTTCGCCATAACCAAGGTTAACTTGTGCGAGTGGACAATCAGAGTCGCCCAAAATTTGATAGTTCATATATTTACCCCCATTAATTAATTATTTTCTATATTTTAGCATGGATTAGTTCTAGCAGCCACATTTAGTTATCTAGAGTTGAAAGTTGATATATATAAGAAAAAATATAAATTAGTTATACACAAAAAGAGACTGAAAAAACTAGCTTTTTCGAAACAAATATAGCAATAGCAAAATAAAAACCTTAAGAAATCAACGTTTTAGGAAACATAATTTCTTAAGGTTTTGAATTATAAGACTTTTTTCCAGCCTTTTATTAGGAATATTTTACTTTAATTATTTTCTAAAAAATCTAACAAACGATCCCAAGATTTAATCGCATAGGTTGGACGGGCACTTGTATGGTTGACCTTCCAAGATGGGTTATACCAGACAGAATCGATGCCTGCATTATTGGCCCCTTGAATATCTGATGATAAACTATCACCTAAAACTAAGCTGTTTTCTGGAGTTGCATCACTATTTTGGAAGACATAATCAAAGAATTCTTTTTGTGGCTTTTGATAACCAACTTCTTCTGAGATAAAGACCTTTTCAAAATATTGATCTAACCCCGAATCTTTCAAACGTCGATTTTGAGCTTTAGCGGCCCCATTAGTGACAACAATCATATGATAGCCCTTTTGCTTCAATGCTTCTAGGACTTCTTTGGCTTGGGGCATCAATTCATGACCACTTCCAAGCCATTCTTGGTATTCTTCATTTAATTCATGAACGTCATCAATGTCAATATCGTACTTACGCTTAGCAAAAGCCGCAAAACGACGAGCAAACAAATATTCACGGCTGATATATCCGCGTTCTAAAGCTTCCCACATAGCACGGTTGTAACGGTGGTAACTATCCCGCGCTTCTTTAGTGTCACCAATCCCCGTTACTTTCAAAAGTTCGCTTAAAGCATAGCGTTCACTTGCTTGAAAATCCATTAAATTATCATCTAAATCAAATAGCAAATATTGATATTTACTCAAATTTCCCACATCCTTTTTCTAAACAACTTCATTTTAGCAAGATTATTGATAAAACAAAAGACCCTTAGATCAAAAGTAACTCTTCATATTCGTTTACTACTCCAACTTTTTCTAAATCATAGAAATTTATACAAAAAAAGCAAGCTTGTTAGCTTGCTTTTTTACGCGTATTTCTCAAACGGAGAAAGAGGGATTTGAACCCTCGCGCCGTGTTACCGACCTACACCCTTAGCAGGGGCGCCTCTTCAGCCACTTGAGTATTTCTCCATATATATATGGGCCTAAATGGACTCGAACCATCGACCTCACGCTTATCAGGCGTGCGCTCTAAACCAGCTGAGCTATAGGCCCATTGCACAAAAAAAAGCGGGTGACGAGAATCGAACTCGCGACAACAGCTTGGAAGGCTGTGGTTTTACCACTAAACTACACCCGCATAACGGTCCATACCGGATTCGAACCGGTGGTCTCCTGCGTGACAGGCAGGCGTCCTAACCAACTAGACCAATGAACCAACTCTAAGGAGGATAAGAGATTCGAACTCTTGCGCGGTTTGACCCGCCTGACGGTTTTCAAGACCGTTCCCTTCAGCCAGACTTGGGTAATCCTCCATAAAATCTGTAACACCTTATCGGCTACAAGAAATATAATACCCTGTTTTTGATTTTAATGCAACAGTTTTTTCAAAAAAAATTAATTTTATTTATCTTTATCTTTCTATCCCTTACTATATCAACCTTTCTAACGAAAATTTTTTTATTTTTTCTGCTATATTCTTACTTTATTTTGCACAATTCAACAAAAAGTCTTATCATTAATAACATAGTTTTAATATAGAAAGGAATAACAACATGACTAAAACACAATTATTTCGTGCTTTAATCGCGCTGCTCGGAATTATCGGTGTTAGTATGCAAATCGCTAAAGATGGTTTTGGAATGTTATTTTACTACACTGTTTTATCCAACATCTTAGTTTTTTGTTTCTTGATATACCTTGTAATTTATGAAGGAAAACATGGTACCATTAACCATAATGATAACTTGCTTCGTGTTAAAGGTGGCGTCATGATGAGTATCACCATTACTTTTGTGGTGTATCACTTCATGATTGGCCCTTACGCTAAGCCGGAAGATTATTGGAACATTCGAAACTTCTTAGTACATTACATCGTTCCGATTGCATTTATCTTCGATACCGTTGTTTTAGATAAGAGAAAAGCTTACAAAAAATTTGATCCCTTCTATTGGATGGCAGCTCCGATTATTTATTGTATCTTTGCCATCTTTAATGGATACGTAACTCAATTTGCGATTCCAGGAGCACCTGACAGTCCTTATGCTTACTGGTTCTTAAACATCCCTAAATACGGATTACCAACAATTTTAATGAACATTTTAGGCATTACAATTGGATACGGTGTGGTCGGATATCTACTATATATAATTAAAAAATACGTGGGACCCAAAAATGCATAACAAAATCTCGAGGTTAGGTTAGCTAGCCTCGTTTTTTTGTTATAATAGAAAGAAAAAATTAGGAGGTTAATTATGAATGTTAGTAACGAACATGCTGAATTCCTTGGAAAGATTGCAGTTGATTATTATCTCAATAAGATGAAACTCAATGATATTACTGAAAAATATCAGATTAGCCGCTATCATCTTGGCAAATATCTTGATGAAGCTTTAGAAAATGGCATCGTCGAGATTAATATTCATTCTGGGTCAGCACGTAATTTTGACTTAGAATTACAATTTAAGCAATATTTTGGAATTAAACATATTTTCATTATTAAAAATCCATTGCAACAAAACCTGCAAAATTCAAGCGTTCCTTCTTTTGCGGCAAAATACATCCAGGAAATAATTAATCAAAGTAAAATAGTTGGCGTTGCTTTTGGAAAAACTTTATCCCAGACAATCGCACATTTTGACAGTCACATCCGTAATGATTTAATTTTCACGCAATTTATGGGAGAAAATCCAATTCATACCCGTGATAATAGTATGTTTTTGGTGCAACGACTTGCTGATTTATACAACGCTCAAGCCTCCCCTATGCTTGCTCCACTTTATGTCGCCGATGATGCAACACGAGCAGGACTTAAAATGGTGCCAGGAATTTTTGAGGCACTCTCCAACAGCAAAGAATGCGACGTTATCTTGAGTGGTATCGGGACAGCGGATTCCATTATCAACCTCCCTCAGACTGAGGAAATTTTCCCAAATATCAACCTTAACCAAGTTGCTGGTGTGCTTTATGGGCGGCCATACGACATCAACGGGAAGTTTCTCAATTCCATTTTAGACAAGACCCTTTCTTATCCCTTAACCAAAATCCTCGACGTAAAACGACGCTTTGGAGTTGCCGAGGGAGTCAACAAAGCGCCTGCAATTTTAGGCGCACTCAACGGGAATTTATTTACCGATCTTGTCATCGACGAAATGCTCGCTTTACAAGTCTTAGATCTTAAAAAACGAGGCACTTGATTAATTCTTTCTTCCTGCTAAACTAAAAATGAATTAAGGGGGCAAAAATTATGAAATTATCAGACTTTAGTTTATTTGATCAAAAACAAATTAAGGAAGGTAAACCTAAAACTAGCGAGGTTGATCCAGTAGCGATGGAAAAAATTCTCGCCCTTTTGCCAGACGGATACCTCAAGAAAATTCCATTTTTCGTCCGCAAGCACGCAACTACTCGAACAATTGCTCGCATTGCTAATGAACATCCTGATTTATACGAAATTGCCAAGCAACCTGGCAGTCTACCACAAGATGCCAAAGAAGTCCTTCAAAAAGAAGTTACTGCAATTTTCGATGAAAAAATGAATAAGCATAATATTAAATAAGTATTTAGCCAGCAAGAAACGTTATCTTGGTGGCTTTTTTAATTTGAGATTCATATCATTTGCAGTTAGAGCCAACTAGAATGTTATACTTAATTCATCGAGTAAAGGAGGAATTTATGATGCAAAAATTAACATCACTTACAAGCCCATTAGAATTAAACAATGGCGTTAAGATCCCCGGTCTTGGTTTTGGAACTTACCAAACACCAGCTGACGTAACTTATGACGTTGTAACAAAAGCTTTAAAAGCTGGTTACCGTCACATTGATACTGCCTTTTTATATGGTAACGAAGAAGGCGTTGGTAAAGCTATCAAGGATAGTGGCCTTGCTCGTGAAGAAGTTTTCGTAACAAGTAAGTTATGGAACACAGACCGTGGTTATGATAAAACAATGGCAGCTTTTGAAAAAACAATGGCTAACCTTGGTTTAGATTACCTTGATCTTTACTTAATTCACTGGCCTGCAAACCACAAGCAATTTGGTGATGAAGCTGAAAAAATCAATGCTGAAACATGGCGTGCTTTTGAAGACCTTTACAAAGCAGGTAAAATCAAAGCTATTGGTCTTTCAAACTTCATGCCCAACCACATCGATGCATTATTAAAGACTGCAGAAATTAAGCCAATGGTTAACCAAATCGAAGTTCACCCCGGCTGGCCTCAAACTGAAGCTATCCGTTACAACGAACGTCACGGTATCTTAACTGAAGCTTGGGCACCACTTGGTGAAGCTGCAGCTTTATCTAACGAAACAATTGCGCAAATTGCTGCCAAATACGGCAAGTCAACTGCACAAGTTTGCTTACGTTGGGGCATCCAACAAGGTATCTTACCATTACCTAAATCAGTTCACGAAGAACGTATCATCCAAAATACAGACATCTTCGACTTTGAATTAACTGAAGACGAAATGGACATTATCGGTGCATTACGTAACCTTGGTGGTCAATGCAAGGTCCCAGACCAAGTAGATTTCTAATCAAAAATTAGGCAATAAAAAAGGAGGCGTCATGCCCCCTTTTTTAATTTTCTGATTCAAACTTCTTAATTACTTCATCCAGATCATCTTTTTGATCAATATGGACCGTCAAAAATTCATAAAAGACTGTCAAAATTACTTCTCTAATTTCAGGTTCTTGCATACATGATTTAAAAAAGTAATCACGATAATGCGGATTAGCCATCAACATATCCTCTAAATCTAAGAATAACTCCTCTCTTGGCGTTAATTTTTGATTATCCAAATCCTCTTGTGATTGATAAAAAACTTCTTTTTTGTTTTCTTTAGTCATTTCACTAACCCCTTTCAAGCATCTATTCATTAATATACGTTTTTTTAGGGGGATTTGAAAAAATTTGCTAAAAATAAAAGGATTTGTAGGTTTTCGTTTTTCAACGATAAATTACAAATCCTTTTGGTTATCAAATTATATTTCGTAAATATTTTATCATTTACTAAAATTCAAATTCTGCCATTTTTCTGGATATTTTTTTATCATTTTCTTAATTTCTCTTGCACGCCTAATTGATGTCGGACAATAGATTTGATTTTTTTGTCCATAAAAAATTCTTTTTTGTAAATGATCATACTCAGTTGCTGTTTTTAAATTCGCTAAATATTGGCGATGACATCTAAAAAAGTCAGTTTCATTTCTTTTTTGAATATCTTTTAAATTACCATCAATTTCAATAACTTTGTCTTTTGCATGTAATATAACTATATTATTTTCATTAGACAACGATTCAAAATAGTAAACTTCTTCTGCTTTGATTTTATAGTACTTATTGTGAATTTTATAAGAAAAATAATTTTCATCCAACTGGGTATTTACAACCTCTGATTCTAAAGATATACTAATATCTTTACGAATGGATTCCATCATCTTTGCCATATCTTTTTTAATGATATAATCAAGCGGACTTACTCGATTTTCTAAAGCCAATAAGGCTAATTCATCATGTGAAGTTAAGAAAACAATTTTTGCTAATGGAAGATGTTGGCGGATTTGTATCGCTAAATCGAAGCCTGAGTTATTTCCTTTCTCTAACTCTATATCTAGAAAAAATAAGAAATTCGTAAATTTGTCCATCTTTTCAATTAGATCCAACCGAAAATCTGAACCATCTGATTCTAGTGCCACTGCAGCATCAAGTTCTTCAAATTTTAAATATCTAGCTAATAATTGAGACAAATCGCTTCTCATCTCATTATCATCATCAATCAAAACAATTCCTAACACTATTTCCCCTCTATCCTAATTTGAAAATTAATGGCATTATCTTCAATCCCATACTGTAATCTTATCATAGGATTTTTTTCAATTAAATTCTTAACGATGTTAAGGCCATTCCCTCTATTCTCTCCTTTAGAGCTAACATCTTTTTTCATCCAATTATCAATATTTACATCATTCACATTATCTAATAGATTCTTTATTATAATTTCCGTATTTTTTTCATAGGTCATCAATGCAATTTCTACGCCTTTATTTTTTTGCTGCGCCGCACTTTCGATAGCATTGTCTAAAATATTTGAAATTATCCGCGTTATAACTAATTCTTGTATTTGGAAAAACTTCACTTTCCCATAAATACTTAAATTAATATTTATCCCTAACTTGTTGGCTTGCGAAATTTTTGAAAATAAAATACTTTGAATTCGCGGGCTTTCAATATTTTGAATTTTGCTAAACATGATGGCACTAATTCCTGAATTCAAATTACGATTAGAATAATCTGTGATTTCTTGAAAATATTCAATCAATTCTGTATTTTTAGTACTTTCAATCTTTCTACCTAGCGTTAGCAACATGTTTTTATAATCATGTCTAAAGGCAACCACATCTTCATAATAATCATAAATTTCTTTTAAATGCTTTTTAAAGACTCTTTCTTGATCCTTTTGTTCTTGCAGAATAATCTTATTCTTGTATGCTAAAGCCTTCATATATATAATCCAACCTACAAGAACAAAGATTAATAAATGCACTACTGAAATTAAGCTAAATACCTTCTGAGATAATCCTAAAACGTCACACACAATATTTAGAAACGTCACCGAGAACATAATTCCAAAGGCAATTACTTCTAAAATTTTCTTTTCAAACTCACTTACATAATGAATTTGGTTAAAGTCAACATTATATTTATTTAATTGAAATACTGTAATCAATCCCTGAATTGAAGTACAAAGAATTATGTAAGCAATCACACTTATTTCTGATAAATCAAAAATTTTTTGGATTAATAAGAATAAAATACCTAAGACATTTTCTAAAAAGAAGATATAAATACTAGCTATCAAAAAGTATGTCCCTATTTTTTCTTTTTTATATCTATTTAAAATTAAAATTGCAATCACACTAATCAAATATCCTAATGATTCATATGATAAAAAATAATAGACTAGCAATGCTTGAATTATAGTTATAAACATACAAGTAATAATATTTTTTAGATTCAAATGCTTTGTCAATACTAAAAAAATCATCCCAACCAAGAAATAATTTTCAAACATTGATACTACTGCTAATAATTGTTCTGTAAAAATCATTTTTTCTTAAACCCTAAAACTTCCCGGAAAAGTATAAAAAAGTGATATATATATACTAAACATTTTATTTTCTCCCTATAATTTATATAATATTTGCATCTTTTAAATTGTGATAATCAACGTTATGATCAATCACCACAATTAAAAATAACCATTTTCCCTTTACAATCTAATAATGCTCTACATATTTTTATCTTTTGAATTTGTCCAAGACTTAATTCATCATACTTATTGTTGATAAATTCGTGTATATTTAATATATTTATAAGCTCATCCAAAAATTACATTTTCCAAGTTAATATATTCTTCGCGGTAGCATGTCATCAACCACATATTTTAAACTATATGGATACCCTACTGAACAAAGAGCAATTATAACAATCATCATAAATACTAGTACAAATTGTCCTATATTCTTCCTAACTAGTTCTTTCATCCCAAATTTCATGATTTTTCTCCTGTTTTTAATTTGAAAATTTCATCTAGTGTTGGATATGATTGCTCAAAAATTGGTATATATCCTTGATTTCTAACAATATCTCTAAAAATACTTTCCCCTAATTTTTCTGAATCTAGTTTTAAACTTAATGTTCCATCAGTATTCCTAATAACTCGCTTAATCCCTAAATATTTACTTAATATATTCTCGTCTTTTAATCCACCTAATCTCAAGTTCAATCTTTGATATTCTTCATATATATCTGTTATCGATCCATTTAAGACAGTTTGCCCGTGTTTTAACATAACAATTTTATCTGCAATTTTTTCAATATTTTCCATATTATGAGTAGAAAAAATTATCACAGCACCGTCTTCTTTTGCTCTTTGAATTTCTTTTAATAGAAAATTAGCATTTACAGGGTCTAGACCTGAAAAAGGTTCATCTAAAATCAGCAACTTGGGTTTAAATAACATAGTTGCGATTAATTGAATTTTTTGCGCATTCCCCTTAGATAGTGACTCTATTTTATCTTCCAATTCACCTACAACACCCAAACGTTTCATCCATTCTTTTAATTCAATCCGCATTTTAGCGCGGGGCATCCCATGAAGATCTGCAAAATAATTCATCTGATTAATAATGGTTTCTCTTTGATACAATCCTCTTTCTTCGGGCATAAAACCAATTGAAATTTCTGAACGAACAAATTCTTGATTGTCCCATAATATTTTTCCTGAATCCGGTTTAATAAAATCTAAAATCATACGAAATGTAGTAGATTTCCCAGCCCCATTTTGTCCAATTAGCCCCAATATCTGTCCTTCTTTAACTTCAAAGTTCAAATTACTAATCGCAACTTTATTGCCAAAGGTTTTATTAATATTTTCAAGTTTTAACATGATTAATCCCCCAATGATAATCTTCCAGTATACATCGCAGCGGCAAAGCTCGTCCCAAACTGTCCGCTATACATTTTCTTAAATGTCGGATCACCTGCAACAATTATTTTTACATTTTTTCTAGCAGCTAAGCCCACCATATCATTTAATATTCTTTTATTAGTTCTATTAGAAACATTCATCAAAGTATTCATAAGCTTCTTTATTAAAATTATTATTTAACTCGTCATTAAAGTCATCAACTATATATCTAATCAAAAAATTCCATATAACTTCTAACATATTTCCGTCATTATTTTCACATTCAAAATCTAATAAGACGCTTCTGCATACGTTATCCACTAATGCTTCAATCTTTTTATTTTTTCATCTAAACAATCTCCTTAATTTAATACTGTCATTTAAACCAGTTTCTAAATAGCACATGTCTTTGATTATTAGAAATTGATCCTACTCTATAATTCTTAATTGCTCTTTTTAGCATTAACCATAAAAATACTAACTGTACAGTCTCTGTTAGATACGCTTCAAAATATGTAAAGTTATAATTAGAAACTAAAGTTGTTATGATGACTGAGCCAATTGCTGGGGCACATGCTGGAATATCAAATAAAATATGTGTGATTAGATCAACCTCTCCGCCAGAATTTAAAACTAAATACCAAGATAACAACGTTGCTTGCCCTGTTAAAAATAATGATGGCATAATTGCTAAAAATGTTTGTTCTTTATCATTTACAAAAACTCCTATCTCAACTGTCCAAATTAAACACGAAATTAATGTCAAAATCATTGAAATAATTAAAAGAAGGATGTATTGTTGCTGTCCTAAAACCAATACTTTAATAATATTAAATCCCAAAATACCGCTAACATAAGAAATTATTACAAAATACACGGTAATGTGTGCAAATAATAAAGTTAGCACCCCTAGAAACTTTCCAACGATTTGTGTTTTCGCATCAACAATAGAAAGCATAATTTCTGAAATTCTCGAGCTTTTATCATTAACTACTTCATTCGCTAAAACTGAAGTATAAAATACACAAAAATAAAATGTAAATAGCGGTAAGATTTGATATATAACATGTAGCAAGCCGTTTTCACTTAGATTTAAAATATCATCTTTGAAGTGGTACAAACTTAATAAGATAAAAATTAACGGAACAACAACCCCATTCCAAAAGATTCCATTTTTTAAATTTAAACTCCATTCATGACGAATAATCGCAAAAATTTGATGAAATTTCATGAACATCACCCCTACGAATAATTAAATATATTTTTACAGTAATACTTAAAACTCCAATTTTGATATATAAATAAAAATATGATTTGAGTTATTATTATTCCAATCCACATGAAGTTATTCACGTAAATACCACTTATTCCTCCAAATCCGGGAAGAATGTAAGATATACATGGAACTCCTGTTGAAAAATACATACCAATTCCAATAATTAAATTCAAAATTAATATGAAAATAAATGCAGCTAATTGAAGTTTTTCTTCGTTATTTATGAAAAATCCGATATTTCCAATAGTTATGCTGAGAAAATATATAAATATGACTCCGCCAATTATGGATTTTAAAATTAACATGTTCGAAATATTATCTAAATTAAATAGCGTAATCTTATCATTTAAAAATATGAGCACGTACAACGTAACCGCATCCACCAATATTTGAATTATTATACTTGTTAAAAGTTTGCCATAATATTGATCATGTTTGTTGCTCATACTTAATATAAATTCGCTTATCCTTGTGGTTTTACTTGCCATAAATATTGGAAATATTACCACACAAATTAAAGAGTTTAATGTGAATATTATTGCAGCTATTAATATTGGTATTCTGCTATACTTTAGCATTCCAGGTAAGAATACCGAATACATTGAAAATAAGACTATTAATGGCCATATAAATACACTCCAAAACAATGGCTTTTTCAAAATACGTATTAACTCAAATTTTGAAATAATGAACAGCATTCTCATTGTTAATCACTTCCCGTCTATAAATATAAGAAAAAGGTTAAGAGAAAATCCCCTAACCGTCATTTATTATTTACGCTTTGATCTAGATTTTGATTTATACCATGTATATCCTGCAGTAAATGTAAATTCAGTTACTGGGATTGTCCATGTTGAACAAACGTTTAATTGTCCATCGGACATTTTTACAATCTTTTCTAAGCGTTCAATATTTAATTTTTGATTCTTCATATAAACGCTCCTAAGAAATACTTGTCAGCTAACATTTTTTATTATAGTACGAATTAAAAATTTCAAACAATTTATTTTTTCCGTTAACTTTTTTATTTTTCCGTCAATTTTACGTTTCGATATGTATTTAATCATCAATTTTTTCTCCATCCCCTTCAAAAAAGAAGAAACTATGAAGAAATTCACAAAAAATTCATATTTTTGCAAAAAGTTATTGCAAAATATTTATTTGTAAGGTAATATAATACATGAAAGTAATTCACTTATGTGGTTACTTTTCAAAGTATGATTTATAGCATACTTTCACGTTTTACTGTTTACCTCACACAAACAGTAAATCTTTTGTTTTTTTCACATTTATCTTTATTACACTTTTCGTCCCTACTGATCATAGGGGCGTTTTTATTTACCGTTGGTTACTTGGACCCCCAAGGCCAACGTTTTTTATTTGTAACAAAAAAACTAGACCACCCAAAAGTGATCTAGTTTTCATTAAATAATTGATAATAAATAATCTACATTTTCTTCTAAAGTCGCCCAACATGTAACGAAGCGGTATGACATTTTTTCATCATCATAACGTTCCCATGTGGCAAACTTAACTTTTTGCGCTAATTTAGCGGCTTGTTCATCTGACATCACTACAAATTGTTGGTTCGTTGGCGAATGCATTAATAATTGATACCCTTTTTCTTCAAAGCCTGCTTTAATTCTTTGTGACATTTCAACGGCGTGGCGACTAATTTCATAGTACAATCCATCTGTAAATAAGGTATCAAACATTAAACCTAAAAAACGCCCTTTAGCTAATAAAGCTCCATGTTGCTTAACTTGAGTCATGAAGTGCTTAGGTTCATTATTCTTTGTAAAGACCACTGCTTCTCCAAATAAAGCTCCAATCTTTGTAGCTCCGATATAAAAGACATCACAAATTTTGGCCAAATCTGCCATTGTCATATCAGCTTCTTTGCTAACCAAGCCATATCCAAGACGGGCTCCATCGACAAACAAGGGAATTTCGTATTCATGACAAACATCCGCTAAAGCTTTCATTTCTTGTTTACTGTATAAAGTACCATATTCAGTTGGGTATGAGATATACACCATCCCCGGATAAACCATATGCTCTTCATTTTCATCTTCATAGAAACGTTCAATGTACTTCTTAACATCACTTGCAACTAGCTTTCCGTTTTGGTGTGGGATTGTGAGCACCTTGTGACCCGTTTTTTCAATCGCTCCTGCTTCATGTACGGCAATGTGCCCCGTATCTGCTGCAATCACACCTTCATACTTGTTTAAAACCGCATCAATTACCGTTTGGTTAGTTTGCGTTCCCCCAACTAAAAAAGTAATTTGGGCATCAGGACAATCAATTTCTTGTCTGATTTTTTCTTTGGCAGATTCTGTAAAACTATCAAACCCATAGCCTGGTTCTTGTTGCATGTTAGTTTCCACTAAACGTTCGATAATTTTTGGATGCATTCCTTCTGAATAATCATTAACAAATGATATCATTTCATTTTCTCCTTTATATAATCAATTATTCGTATCAGGCTCAGATTGATTGAGGATATTCTTGCGATAATATTCTTCCATCTTTTGGTGACGTTTAGGATCATCAATTGAGACAATTGTGCCTAAATTTTTATAGTACCATTGTTTAAACTTAGTTAATTCTATGCTTTGTTGTAAATGCTTTAATCTATCTTCAAGAATTTTTTGTTGACGTTCAAATAGTTCTACTCGTTGCTCATAATTATTCTTTAAATCACTAAATAAATTTACATTTTCCTTAATCTCTTTTAAAGTTAAGCCGGTTTTCTTTAAACATTCAATCATTTCTAACCAGCCAAGATTTTCTTCTGTATAATAGCGGCGCCCTTTTTCATCACGCCTCACATTATATAAAATACCTTCAGTTTCATAATAACGTAGTGTATAAGTTGATAATCCTGTCATTTTAGCAATTTCGCTAATCGAATAGTGCATATTCTCACTTCCCACTTGACTTATAGTAAACTGTAACCGCTATGATTACAATTGTAGAAGTTTAATCTAAGAATGGCAGTTTGGAGGAACATATATTAACCAAAATACACTAACTCCAAAATTTCTCTAATTCTTTCAAGCTGATACTTCCATATTTTAGAGTATACTATCTACATTTTATTTACAAGTATAAAGGAGATGAATAACTGTTAACATAAATGTAGACAATTATAGACGAAAATAATATAATATAGTCATGGAAAGATAATGAAATGTAGGTGGCTATATTATGACAATATTAAAACCTAAAGAGATGGCTGAACGCTTAGGTGTTACTGTTAGGACTTTACAACGTTGGGATAAAGAAGGAACTTTAAAA
Source organism: Ligilactobacillus hayakitensis DSM 18933 = JCM 14209 (assembly GCF_000615845.1). GTDB lineage: Bacteria > Bacillota > Bacilli > Lactobacillales > Lactobacillaceae > Ligilactobacillus > Ligilactobacillus hayakitensis. Next base: position 748 of record NZ_BAML01000009.1, on the reverse strand, counting down.
GCTTATCGGACTCCCACTAATCGAAGATATTATACAGAAGAACAATATTTAAATTATATAGGTCAAGCATCAACTATCAAACGCAAGAATGTTGCTTATGCTAGAGTATCAACTAGCGGACAAAAAGACGATTTGAAAAATCAGATTGACTTCATTAGACAATATGCTAACGCCAAAGGAGTAATTCTTGATGAAACAATTACTGATATTGGCAGTGGGCTTAATTATAATCGTAAAAAGTGGAATAACTTGTTAGAAGATGTAATGAATAATAAGGTTGATACGATTTACATTACTTATAAAGACAGGTTTATCCGTTTTGGTTATGAATGGTTTGAGCGTTTGTGTAGAATGCATAATACAGACATTATTGTACTAAATAATGTTGATACAAGCCCTGCCCAAGAAATGGTTGATGACATGATTAGTATTGTTCATGTATTTTCTAGTCGTTTATATGGTTTACGAAAGTATAAAAATAAACTTAAAAACGATGAATCTTTAAAAGGTGGTAAGGTTGATGGTAGTGCGAACGCAAAAAGTTAGACTTTACCCTAACTCTGAAATGCGACAAGTTTTAGATGAACTGTGTGACTATCGTAGATATTGTTGGAATGAAGGTTTAGCTCTTTGGAATGATATGTATGAACAATCTTTAATCTTAGAGGATAAAAAACTGAAACCAAACGAATATAAGGTTCGTAATGAATTAGTTGCTCAAAAAGAAGATTGGCAATATCAATTATCC
>NZ_BAML01000010.1 GCF_000615845.1 Ligilactobacillus hayakitensis DSM 18933 = JCM 14209 | reverse complement strand
CTAATATATAAATTAGGAAGTTAACAATAGAATTAGTTAATTTCTAGTTTTTTGAATAGATATTTTGAAAGTTCAAACTATTGAGATGTGCTGTACATGAAGGATAAATAATTTTATCAGATAAATTTTTGAAAAGGGGTAAAAGGGTAAATTTGACAAAAAATTATAATTAATTTATTATTTGAACATCGAATGTTTTGATATTCGAAATAAATTTCAAGTGAGGTGACTTGTGTGGCAATTATGGACGCTCAAGAGATTATGGATATGATTCCTAATCGCTATCCGATTTGTTATATTGATTACGTTGATGAGTTAACAACTGGTAAAAGTGTTATCGCAACAAAGAATGTAACAATTAATGAATCTTTTTTTAGAGGGCACTTTCCTAATAACCCAGTTATGCCAGGAGTGTTAATTATAGAAACACTTGCACAAGCGGCATCGATTTTAATTCTTAAATCACCAGAATTCGAAGGGAAAACAGCTTATCTTGGATCGGTAAAAAATGCTAAATTCCGAAAGGTTGTGCGCCCAGGGGATGTGTTAAAATTACATATCGAAATGGTAAAAAAGAAGGAAAATATGGGAATTGTTGAAACACAGGCAATTGTTAATGGTAAAAAAGCATGCACAGCAGAATTAATGTTTGTTGTTGCAGATCGAGATGAAAAAATCTAGCATTAACAAGGATAACTTGAGAAGATAGGTGGATTATAAGTATGAATGCACGTTACGATTATATTAACGATGCACTAGAGAAAATCTATGCAGATATACTTTGGATTGAAGAAAAAGAATTGCGTAAAAGTAATTTTAATGATATTACAATCAAAGAACTGCATGCTATTAATGCAATTTCGATGTATGACCATCAAACCGCTTCTCAAGTTGCAAAAAAATTGCACCTTTCTCCAGGAACATTGACTTCTACTGTAGATCGACTTTGTAAAAAAGGCTATGTTGAACGGATTAGACAAGATTCAGATCGAAGAGTTATTCGTTTAGGCTTAACGCGCAAAGGAAGATTAGTTTTTCGTGCTCATGAAGCTTTTCATAAAATGATGGTTAAAAGTTTTTTGAAGGATCTTGATGAAAATGAAACAGCGACGATTGAAAAATCAATTCGAAACTTGGAAGAATTTTTGAAAGAACATTCATAGGGGGTTATCATGCAAAATTTAAAAATGATGTATACCTCTCACTATGCTCCAGACCTAGTTATAAAAAACGATGATTTAGCTCAGATTATGGATACATCAGATGAATGGATTACACAACGTACTGGAATAAAGCAAAGACACATCAGTCTAAAGGAAAATACATCGCTTTTAGCTACAAGAGTGGCAAAGCAATTGCTTGAAAAAAGTGGTTGGGATGTAGAAAGCCTAGATATTATTGTTGTAGCTACAATGTCACCAGATGCTTATACACCAGCTACTGGAGCGATTGTCCAGGGGAATATCGGAGCAACAAATGCAATTGCCTTTGATATTTCAGCGGCATGTTCAGGATATATATATGCTTTAAGTATTGTTGAATCAATGATGAAGAATCTAAATTTTAAACGAGGTTTAATTATTGGTAGTGAGAATCTTTCGAAAATATTAGATTGGAAAGATCGCTCAACTGCTGTTTTATTTGGTGATGGAGCCGGTGGTACTTTAGTAGAGTTAAGTGACCAAGAAGATTCGAAGATTTTAAGCAGTGATTTAAAAACGATTGGTAGTAAATCTGAATATCTAACTGCTGGGGAAACAAAAACTTTAGAAACTTTTCCAACGAATGTACCTCACAATTTTAAGGCATTCCAAATGGAAGGTAGAGAAGTTATAGTTTTGCAACTAGAGAGGTACCTAAGTCGATTTTAAGAGCTGTGAAGGCGGCTAAGATTGATTTGGAAGAAGTAGATTACTTCCTATTACATCAAGCAAATGCAAGAATAATTAAGCAAGTTGCAAAAAAATTAAAGCTTGATGAAGATAAGTTCCCAATCAATATTGATGAATACGGGAATACATCGGCAGCTAGTGAACCCATTTTATTTGATGAATTAGTACAATCAGGACGTATTAAACGCGGAATGACGATTGCTATTAGTGGATTTGGTGGGGGACTAACCGTCGGAACACATATTATTAGATATTAAATTAAATAAAGTAAAGTAAAGTTTTTATTTTGAAGGAGATTATTAAAATGACAGAACAAGAAGTATTAGCAAAAGTACAAGAAATCGTAGTAGAACAATTAGATGTAGAAGTTGAAGATGTAACTTTAGCTGCAGATATCAAAGAAGATTTAGACGCAGATAGTTTAGATGTATTTGAAATCATGAATGAATTAGAAGACGAATTAGACATCAAATTAGAAGCAGATGAAAACGTAAAAACAATCCAAGATGTGGTTAATTACGTTAAAAAAGAATTAGACAACAAATAATTTTTGAGGAAAGTTATTATGAAGTATGGAATTTTATTTAGTGGCCAAGGAGCTCAATTTGAAGAAATGGGGCTAGATTTTTATCAAAATAGCCCACTCTTTAAAGAGTATATTGATAAAGCAAGTGAAATAACTTCATATGACTTAAGAGAAATTTTTGCAAATCAAGGTAATCAATTATCACAAACAAAATATGTTCAACTAGCGATTGTTGCAATGAGTGTTGGAATATATAAAATGCTTAGCCAAGCTTTAGGAAATCAATTTGAAGTTGGTGGAATGGTTGGCTTGTCGCTAGGTGAATACAGTGCTTTAATGGCAAGTGGAAAGTTGAATTATCAAGATGGGATGGCTGCGCTTAAAGATCGGGCCATTTATATGCAAGAAGATGCTGATGAAAATCCTAGTATGATGGGGGCAGCAATGAACCCTGATATCGAAAAACTAGAAGCAATTTGTGCGGAAATTGCAGATGTAACAATCGCTAATTACAATACTCCTAAGCAAGTCGTTTTAGGTGGTACAACCATAGGAGTAAAAGAAGCGATGGCCGCAATTGAAAATCAAGGAGCAGCTAAAAGAGTGGTTCCTTTAAAAGTTAGCGGGGCATTTCATACCCCGCTTTTTATAAATTCAAGTCAAAAAATGGGTAAACGTTTGGAAAATATAACTTTTGAAAATACCGATACACAAGTAATTAGTAACACAACGGTTAAACCATTTGAAACTGAAAAAATTGCACAAATTCTCGAAGCGCAAATTGTAAATCCGACTCATTTTGGTGATTGTTTACAATATTTGATTGATAATGAAAATATTAATGCAACGTTGGAAATTGGACCGGGACAAACTTTAACAAAATTTGCAAAACAAGTTGATAAGAGCTTGGATCGACATCACATCAGTTCTCTTGAGGATTTTGAAAAATTTATTGAATTTATGAAGGAAAAATAAATGGATTTAAAAGATAAAGTTGTATTAGTTACTGGAAGTTCACGTGGAATTGGAGCACAAATCGCACTAGCTTTTGCCAAACAAGGAAGTATTGTGATTTTGAATGGTCGAACAAGTATTCCAAAAGAATTAATGCAAGAATTAGATGAGATGGGTGCTAAATATGCACAAACACTTGGTGACATTAGTAAAGAAGACGATGTAAAACGCATGGTTAAAGAAGTTATCAAGGAATTTGGACAAATTGATGTCTTGGTGAATAATGCCGGAATCACAAATGATATGTTGATGATTGGAATGAAACGAGATGATTTTGCATCATTAATTGATGTTAATTTAGTCGGAACATTCCAAATGACGCAAGCAGTACTTAAAAAAATGTACAAGAAAAAAACAGGTGTCATTATCAATATGGCAAGTGTGATTGGTTTACACGGAAATATTGGGCAAGCAAATTATGCTGCAAGTAAAGCAGGTGTAATTGGGCTTACAAAGAGTGTAGCCAAAGAAGGTGCATTACGAAATATTCGTGTAAATGCAATCGCACCTGGAATGATTGTGAGTGATATGACAGATGTATTGAGTGATAAAGTTAAAGCAGATATTTTGGAAAGAATTCCGATGAAGCGTTTTGGTGAAGCAAAAGAAGTAGCAGACGTTGCGGTTTTCCTTGCAAAAAATGATTATATTACTGGACAAGTCATTACTATCGATGGTGGGATGACTATTTAATGGAGGTATGAACCTTGAGTAATCGTGTTGTAATTACTGGAATGGGTGTTGTGGGCCCAGTTGGTAATGATAGAGAAACATTTTTAAAAAATATATTTAATGGTAAAATTGGAATTGATAAAATTACCAAATTTGATGCTACAGAAACAGGAATTACTGTTGCTGGTGAAGTAAAAGGATATGATCCTAAAGAATCAATTGGCAAAAAAGCAGCCAAAAGAATGGATTTATATTCACAATACGCTGTAACAAGTGCAATGGAAGCCTTTGAACAAGCTGGGTTAAATGAAGAAAACGTCGATCCTTATGAGATGGGTGTAATCTACGGTTCAGGGATTGGTGGTTTAACAACAATTCAAGAACAAGTTGTTAAGATGCATGAAAAAGGGCCAAGAAGAGTTTCGCCAATGTTTGTTCCCACAGCAATTGCTAATATGGCTTCTGGAAATATTGCTTTACATTTTGGAGCAAAAAATATTTGTACAACCGTTGTAACGGCATGTTCCTCAGCAACTAATGCAATTGGTGAAGCGTATCGTCAAATTAAAGAGGGGCGTGCTCAAGTTATGATTACAGGGGGCTCTGAAGCATCTGTTAATGAAATCGGAATTGCAGGTTTTGCTGCATTGACGGCATTAACAACTGAAAAAGATCCTAAGAAAGCTTCAATTCCATTTGATAAAAATCGTTCAGGTTTTGTCTTAGGTGAAGGAGGAGCAACTTTAATTCTTGAAAGTTTAGAACACGCGCAGGCTCGTGGTGCTAATGTCTTAGGAGAAATTGTTGGTTATGGTAGTACGTGTGATGCTTATCATATGACATCACCCGATCCAACTGGTCAAGGTGCTGCTCGTGCAATGCAACAAGCAATTGACGAAGCAGGCGTTGCTCCTAACCAAGTAGGATATGTGAATGCTCATGGAACTGCAACACATGCTAACGATAGCGGAGAAGCAAAAGCTATCAATCAAGTTTTTGGTGAAGATAGCCAAGTTAGAGTAAGCAGTACTAAGAGTATGACAGGGCATTTACTTGGGGCAACTGGAGCCATTGAAGCCGTAATTACGGTTAAAGCTTTACAAGATGGTAAGTTACCAGAAAACGTTGGTTTGATGGAACAAGATGAAGAATGTAATGTTAATATTGTAACAAAAGATAACCAAGACGCGCCTGATCTTGAATATGCTATCAGCAATTCATTTGGTTTTGGTGGTCATAATGCGGTTATTGCATTGAAAAAATGGAGTGACTAATTTTGGATTTTAAAGATGTAGAAAAATTAATGGCGAACTTTAATGATTCAGAAATGCGTGAATTAGAAATCAAGGTCAAAGATTTTGAAATTCGTTTAAGTAAAAACGAAATTTCACAAAAAATGTTAGAATCATTAGTAAAGCCACAAATTATAGAACCCAAGGAAACTACAAGTACAGTTGAATCAAATGCCGAAACTAATCAAGAAGATGAAACTGCAAGTATGATTAAATCTCCAATGGTAGGGACTGTTTATCTTCAACCAAAACCCAACCAACCTCAATTTTTAAACGTTGGTTCGCAGGTTAAAAAAGGCGATATTGTTTGCGTTATTGAAGCAATGAAGATGATGACAGAAATTAAGAGTGAATTTACAGGAGTCGTTACTGAAGTATTAGTTTCAAACGAAGAACTTGTTGAATTTGATCAACCTTTATTTAAGGTGAAAGAAGGATAAGTGAATGATTTTAGATAGTACAGAAATTCAAAAGATTATTCCTCATCGCTATCCAATGTTATTAATTGATCGCGTTGAAGAATTAGAACCAGGTAAACGTTGTGTTGCTAAAAGAAATGTAACTACTCATGAAGAAGTTTTTAATGGGCATTTTCCTAACAATCCAGTTTTACCGGGGGTATTAATTGTTGAAGCATTAGCTCAAACGGGAGCTGTTGCTTTGTTATCAATGCCAGAATTTAAAGGAAAAACTGCGTACTTTGGTGGGATTAAACAAGCTAAATTTAGAAAAGTTGTGCGCCCAGGTGATACATTAATGTTAGAAGTAACATTAGAAAAAATTAGAAATAATGTTGGTTTAGGAAAAGCAGTTGCAACAGTTGACGGCAAAAAAGCATGTACTGCAGAACTAACATTTATGATTGGTTAGAGTAGGTAAGGTAGGTAAGTAGATGTTTGCAAAAGTATTGGTCGCAAACCGTGGTGAAATTGCGGTGCGAATCATTCGTTCATTGAAAGAACTAGGGATTAAGTCGGTTGCAATTTATTCAACAGCTGATCGTGAAAGTTTACATGTGCAATTAGCGGATGAAGCTGTTTGTGTGGGAACAGCCCGTCCGCAAGATTCATACTTAAATATGAAAAATATTTTAGCAGCAGCGGTTGGTACCGGTGCCCAAGCAATCCATCCCGGATTTGGATTCTTATCTGAAAATAGTGAATTTGCTGAGATGTGTGAGGCTGTAGGAATTAAATTCATTGGCCCTGATTCTAAAATTATCGACTTAATGGGAAATAAAGCAAATGCAAGAGAGCAGATGCAAAAAAATGGAGTTCCTGTTATTCCAGGTAGTGAAGGGTATATTCAAAACATTGAAGATGCCAAGCAAACTGCTAAAAAAGTTGGCTATCCTGTTTTACTAAAGGCTGCCTCAGGTGGTGGCGGTAAAGGAATTCGCCGTGTTGAAAATGAAAAGCAATTAGTGGATTTATATGAAGAAGCCAAAAGTGAAGCTAATATCTCTTTTGGTGATCAAAGAATGTATTTGGAAAAAATTATGACAAACGTTAAGCATATTGAAGTCCAAATATTTCGCGATCGCTTTGGAAATACAGTGTATTTTCCTGAACGAGATTGTTCACTTCAAAGAAGTAAACAAAAGCTTATTGAAGAAAGCCCTTGCCAATTAATAACCCAAGAGCAACGGGAAAAATTAGGAGCGATTGCGGTAAAAGCAGCTGAAGCAATTAATTATGAAAACACAGGGACTATCGAATTTTTAATGGATAGTGAACATAATTTTTATTTTATGGAAATGAATACACGTATTCAGGTAGAACACACAGTTACAGAAATGGTAACGGGTATTGATTTAGTTAAAGCACAAGTAAAAGTTGCTTTTGGAGAAAAATTACCATTTTCTCAAACTGATATCAAAATCAATGGTTATGCAATCGAATGTCGGATTAATGCCGAAGATCCTAAAAAAGATTTCATGCCACAAGTGGGAAATGTGAAATATTTGTATTTGCCTGTAGGTAATTTAGGGATGAGAATCGATTCTGACTTATATGCTGGGGCAAAAATCACACCATTTTATGATTCAATGATTGCTAAAGTAATCGCCTTAGGTCAAGATCGAAACGAAGCAATTCAAAAAGTAAAACGCTTATTAAATGAAATGGTAATTACGGGTTTAAATACAAATCAAGCCTTTCATTTATCATTACTGGAAGATGAAGAGTTTTTAAAGGGAACTGCAACAACTGAGTATCTTGAAAAATACTTTTTATCTAAATGGAAGGAGGAACAATAATGCAATTATTTGATGAGTTAAAAACATTAAGTAAAAAGCATATCAAAGCTGATAAAAAGGCTGGCGAAAAAGTTCCTTCAGGCTTATGGATTGCTTGTCCAAAATGCCACCAAACAATGTACCATAAAGACTTAGGAGTTTATAAAACTTGTAAGAATTGTGGATATGGATTTCGGATTGCAGCACGTGAACGTTTATCGTGGTTAGTTGATTCTTTTGTCGAATTTGATTCAGAAATTCAAACCAATGATCCATTGGAATTTCCCGGATATCAAGATAAACTAAAGGCTGCACAGAAAAAAACTTCTTTAAATGATTCAGTATTAACCGGAATCGCAACGATTAATACAACTGAATTTGCTTTGGGAATCATGGATCCACAATTTATTATGGGTTCAATGGGAACCGTTACAGGAGAAAAAATTACTCGTCTTTTTGAAAAAGCGCGTGAAAATCAATTACCAGTTGTTTTATTTACAGCTTCTGGGGGCGCACGCATGCAAGAAGGAATTTATTCTTTAATGCAAATGGCTAAAATTTCCCAAGCAGTCAAAGCGCATAGCGATGCGGGGCTAGTATATATTACTGTGTTAACAGATCCTACAACTGGTGGGGTAACTGCCAGTTTTGCAATGCAAGGAGATATAATTTTAGCGGAACCAAGAAGTTTAGTTGGCTTTGCTGGTCGGCGTGTTATTGAGCAAACAATTCATCAAAAGGTTCCGGAAAATTTACAAGATGCAGAAAACGTATTAGAGAATGGTTTTATCGACGGGATTATAGAACGAAAAGATCAAAAAGAAAAAATTGAGTGGCTGGTTAAAGCGCATCAAGGAGGTAGTACAATTGGTTAGTTTATTAAAAAAGAAAAAAACGGCTGCTGAAATTGTTGCTGCTTCTCGAGCTGAAAACAAAATTACCGCGCAAGAATTAATAGATGGTATTTTTTCTAATTTTATGGAATTTCATGGTGATCGTGCTTCTGGAGATGACGCAGCAATTATTGGTGGAATTGCTGAATTTAATGGCCAAATGGTAACCGTTATTGCAACCGACAAAGGTGTTAGCGTTGACGAGCGTATTAAAAAACATTTCGGTAGTCCGCAACCATCAGGATATCGGAAGTCACTAAGATTAATGAAACAAGCTGAAAAATTTAAACGTCCTGTAATTACATTTATTAATACGTCAGGTGCTTATCCGGGTAAATCTGCCGAAGAAAGTGGACAAGGAGAAGCAATTGCGCGAAACTTACTAGAAATTAGTAATTTAAAAGTTCCTGTAATTGCAATAATTTACGGAGAAGCTGGAAGTGGAGGCGCCCTTGCTTTGGCATGCGGTGATGAAGTTTGGATGTTAGAAAATAGCATGTATTCTGTCCTTTCACCAGAAGGTTTTGCTTCTATTTTATGGAAAGATGGTTCAAGAAGTGACGAAGCAGCAGAAGTAATGAAATTAACTCCACAGGCGTTATTCGATCAAAATGTGATTGAAGGAATAATTCCTGAATCTAGTTCTAATAAAAAAACATGCAAAGAAATTGCAGCTGTTTTAGAAAAAAGATTACACTTATTACAATCAAGAAAACCACATGATTTAGTGAAACAAAGACAAGCTAGATTCCGAAAATTTTAAAGGAGTAATAAAACATGTCAAACTTATTAGAAGGAAAAACAATTTTGGTAATGGGAGTTGCTAATAAACGCTCAATTGCTTGGGGATGTGCTCAAGAAATGGAAGAAAGTGGCGCTAAATTAATTTATACTTATCAAAATGAACGTTTGAAAAAAAGTTTAATGCGTTTGGTTGATGATGAAAATTCATTAATTGAATGTGATGTTGCAAACGATGAAAGTATTAAGAACGCTTTTGATACTGTCTATGAACGTTTTGGTAAAGTTGATGGAATTTTACATGCGATTGCATATGCAAATAAAGAAGAATTAGGTGGAGATATTATGGATGCAAGTCGTGAAGGTTTTGCATTAGCACAAAATATTTCTGCTTATTCATTGATTGCAGTAGCTAATTATGGAAGAAAAATTTTAAACAATCCAGGAAGTTTAGTAACTCTTACATACATGGGTTCGAAACGAGCAATTCCTAATTATAACATTATGGGAGTTGCTAAAGCTTCACTTGAATCAAGTGTTCGTTATTTAGCACGAGATATGGCTCAATACGGTGTTCGTGTTAATTCAATTTCTGCTGGGGCAATTAAAACATTAGCGGTCACAGGAATTAAGGGGCATGGAGATCTCTTAAAACTTTCAGAAGAACGTGCGGTTGACGGCCAATCAGTTACTCAACGCGAAGTTGGTGGCGCATGTGCATTCTTGATGAGTGATTTATCAAAGGGTGTTGTCGGGGACACTATTTATGTTGATAAAGGTGTACATTTAATTTAATATTTTTTGAGGTTAGGATGTATTTCCTAGCCTTTTTTAAAACTGTAAAATTTAGGGAATTTTATTAAAACAGATGATAATATTTCCGGTGGATAATTGTTTATAAAAAACGCAGAATTAGTTATAATATAAAGAGATATTAAACTGAATGGAGCATTAAAAATGATAGAAAAAAGTAAGGAACAAAAGGTTTTAATCTTCATTTTTGGTGGAACTGGAGATTTAGCACAAAGAAAACTATATCCTTCTTTATTCAATTTATATAAAAAAGGATTTTTAAAGGAAAATTTTGCTGTAATTGGAACGGCTAGAAGACCTTGGACAAATGAACATTATCAACAAGTTATTCGAAATTCAATTTCAGGAATGGAAGACACAGCTAAACAGGCAACTGAATTTTCACGTCATTTTTATTATCAATCACATAACGTTGATGATAGTGAACATTACGTAACGCTTAAAGAATTGGCTGATCAATTAGATATAAAGTATGGTATTGATGGAAATCGTTTATTTTATCTAGCAATGTCTCCTAAATTTTTCGGAACAATTTGTAAGAATTTACGCGGGGAAAAAGTTACAAGCGATAATGGTTATAATCGAGTAGTAATTGAAAAACCATTTGGTCATGATTTGAGTAGTGCACAAAGTTTAAATGATGATATTGCAAAGTATTTCCCTGAAAATTCAATTTATCGAATTGATCATTATCTAGGTAAGGAAATGGATCAAAATATCTTAGCTGTACGATTCGGAAATAATATTTTCCGCGCCTTATGGAATAATCGCTATATTGATAATATTCAAATTACTTTAAGCGAATCCCTAGGAGTTGAAGAAAGAGCAGGGTATTATGAAACAGCTGGAGCCTTAAGAGATATGGTTCAAAATCATATTTTACAAATTGTATCTTTATTAACAATGAATGCCCCAGTAACATTTACAGATGAAGATATCCGTAATGAAAAGATTAATGCGTTAAAAGCATTACAAGTATATACTCCAAAAGAAGTAGCAGAAAACTTTGTTCGCGGACAATACGATGAAAATGGCGATTTAAAAGCTTATCGCCAAGAAGCTTCTGTTGATCCTAAGTCATTAACAGAAACATTTGTTGCTGGTAAATTGCATATTAATAATATGGATTTTTCAGGTGTTCCAATTTATATTAGAACCGGAAAGCGTCTAGCCACAAAAGCAACCCGAATTGATATTGTCTTTAAGAATATGCCTAATAATATTTTTAGTGATACTGAGGAATTAATGCCAAATGTTTTATCATTTAATGTAGATGCCAATCCAGGAATGGAATTAACATTGAATACTAAAAAGGTTAGTCAAGGCGGCTATGCCCTCGAAAATCGTACTTTAAAATATACACATGATGAAGCAACACAAGCAATTACACCAGAAGCTTATGAAAAATTAATTTTAGACACAATTAAAGGTGATACAACAAACTTTGTTCATGCTCAAGAAGTATTTTATTCATGGAAGTTTGTTGATGCCATTCGCAAAGCGTGGGATGAACAAGCAATTACACCAGAAGAATTAACTAACTATATCAGTAATTCAATGGGGCCTAAAGCATCAGATGATTTACTTGCACGAGATGGTAATAAATGGATTTTTAATCCTTAATAAATAAGAGATATAATTTTTTGAGGCTGAGAAAATACTTTCCCAGCCTCATTTTATGAATGGGTGAGGGTTATTTCAGAAAGAAAAATAATTCATGTGGATATGGATGCATTTTATGCATCAATTGAGATGCGCGATAATCCAGATTTACGCAACAAACCACTTGTAATTGCGCGAAATCCGCGAAATACAGGGGGACATGGAGTTGTAGCAACTGCCAATTATATTGCGCGTACATATGGAATTTACTCAGCCATGAGTGCCCAAAAAGCATATGAAAAATGTCCCCAGGCGGTTTTTGTGACGCCAAATTTTGAAAAATATCGCCAAGTATCTAATGAAATCCACAAAATATTTCATGAATACACTGAAATGATTGAATATGTAGCATTAGATGAAGCATACTTAGATGTAACACAAAATAAAAAACAAATTACATCTGCGGTTTTGATTGCTCATCAAATCCAACAAAAAATCTTTGATAAAACTAAGTTAACTAGTTCAACAGGAGTATCATATAATAAATTTTTGGCGAAGTTAGCTCAGATTATTCTAAACCAGCAGGTATTACCGTTGTTAATAAAGAAGATATTCGAGATTTTTTAGATCCACTTACGATTGATAAATTTAGAGGAGTCGGAAGAAAAACGCTCCCTAAAATGTATGAAGCAAAAATATATTGTGGAAAAGATCTACGCAAAAAAAGCGAGCAAGAACTTGTAAGAAAATTTGGAAAAATTGGACAGCAATTGTATTATAGAGTTAGGGGAATAGATGATAGACCAGTTGAATGGAAAAGACAGCGTAAATCAATTGGAAAAGAAAGAACTTTTGATAGTGCGCTGAATTCAAGTGAGCAAGTTGAATCACAGTTTAAGATATTAGCTAACTTGTTAGTGTCTAGTTTAGTTAAACAACAAAAACATGGGAAAACATTGGTGGTTAAAGTTCGTAATAGTAATTTTGAAACTATTACTAAACGTATCACACTAATGGATTATCTACCTAATGATGAAGATACAATTGTATTTTACGCAAGAGAAATTTTTGAAGAAATACAAGAAGGTCAAATTGATGTTAGGTTACTCGGAATAACAATAACTAATCTAGACAAGATAGGTTTTGAAAATATAAAATTAGAATTGAAATGATATGAAAGGGTGAATGACATGAAAATATTGATGGTTGAAGATAACCGTGAAGTTTCAGAAATGATGTCAATGTTCTTCTCTAAAGAAAAATGGGATGTAGAATATGCATATGATGGAGAAGAAGCTGTTAATAAATTTAAGTCAGATCCAGAATCATGGGATATGATAACATTAGATTTGAATTTACCAAAAAAAGATGGGATGCAAGTAAATGCGGAAATTAGAAAGATTTCAAGTACTGTTCCAATTATTATTTTAACGGCGCGTAATTCTGAAAGTGATCAAACATTGGGCTTAGAAATGGGGGCAGATGATTATGTTGCTAAACCATTTTCTCCGATGATTTTAATTGCGCGAATTAAGGCATTACACCGTCGGGCATTATTACAAGGAATTCAAACTGAAGAAACTACGGGAAAGGAATATGATATTGAAACCAAGCATTTAATGTTAAGTACCAGTACTCGTAAAGTGTTAATTGACGGCACAGAAATTGAAGAATTGACACCAAAAGAATTCGAGTTATTAAAGGCATTGGCAAGTAAACCCCGTCAAGTTTATTCACGTGATCAACTATTACAAATGGTTTGGGGATATGAATTTTATGGGGATGAACGTACTGTAGACGCTCATATCAAGAAGTTACGTCAAAAAATTGAAACAGTTGGACCTCAAATTATTAAAACTGTTTGGGGCGTAGGATATAAATTTGATGACACTGAGGTAGAAAAATAATGAAATTTCTTTATCAGCAATTATTAGCATTCTTAGCGCTAATAGTTGTAACTGTTGGGACTCTTTCGATTTTATTTTTCCATTTATCAAAGCAAATGGTTTATGAAAATGCATGGAATCAAATGGAAGGGTATGCTTTTACATTAAAAAATGAAGCTCTAGATATTACTAAAAAAAGCGGACAAGCGGTAATCAGACTCAATGTTACCGAGTTACAAACTGCAGAAAAATTATTGTATTCTCAACATACGCGCTTTACGATTTATACTGCAAACAATGAAATTATGTACCCTAAAAAAACAAAGCAAATTTCAAATGCAGCAATTTCAAAAGAAGATTGGGAAGATTTACAAAGAGGAAAAATTATTCGTAATCGAAATGAAGTGCGTCCAAACACTTCGTCAATCGATGTTGATAAAACTGCAAATAAAAATATCAAAATTATAGATATCTACACGCCTTGCTTTGATTCAAACGGAAATTTAGTTGCAGTTATCATGGTTGGAGAAGATATTTCGACATTATCAGATGCGGTTAATAGAATTTCTCAAAATTTAGTAGTAATTTTTGCAATTGCGTTGATTATCGGGGTCTTTCTCTCAACTATAATTGCGCATTATTTAACAAAACGGATTACAAAATTACGTCAAGCAACAAGTTTAGTTGCTGATGGAAACTTTGATGTGGAAATTTCGACAAATGAACGAGATGAAATTGATAAGTTATCATCAGATTTTAATAGCATGGTAACTTCTTTACGTGAATCTAGTGAAGAAATTAAGCGTCAGGAACGTCGACGTGAAGAATTCTTTGCAGATGCTGCCCATGAAATGAGGACACCATTAACAACGATTAACGGATTATTAGAAGGTTTGGCGTACGATGTTATTCCTGAAGAAAGTAAGGAAAAAAGTATTGAATTGATGAGATCCGAAACTAATCGTTTAATTCGTTTAGTTAATAAGAATCTTGATTATGAAAGAATTCGTGCCGGAAATATTGCCTTGAATAAGTCTGAATTTGGGGTTCAAGGGGTTGTTTCAAATATTGTGAGTCAACTTGAAAGTAAAGCAGAAGAAGTTGGTGATAAATTTGAAATTAATATTCCTAAGAATTTGAAAGTATACGCGGATTACGATCGCTTTGTTCAAATTATTTTTAACGTAACTCAAAATGCGATTCAGTTTACTAACGATGGGTTAATCAAGATTTCGGCTGAAAAAGGTTTTAACGAATTAATAATCCATATTTCCGACACCGGTATCGGAATGGAAGAAAAAGATTTAAAGAATATTTGGGAACGTTATTATAAAGCAGATGAATCTCGAACTAATACCAAATATGGAGAATCTGGATTAGGATTATCAATTGTTCATAAATTAATTGAATTACATGGTGGTAAGGTTGATGTTGTAAGTAAGAAAAACGTGGGGACAACTTTCACATTAATTTTCCCAGATAAAGATGAAGACTAAAAAATAATTATCAAATAATGCTAATAGGATAATCTAATTAAATATGATGATATAACAGTTAAGTAGTTTGTAAATCAAGCAGCTTAACTGTTTTTATTAGGAATAAAATTATGATAATAATTGTTAGTAATATTGCTATTGTTATCAGTACAAAATGAAAACCCTTGATAATTCAACGTTTTTTAACGAAGAATTATCAAGGGTTTATTATATTAAAACTTCTCAGTTATATTTTTTATTGAGTAGGAGATTCATACATTGTTGATGATTCAGATGAACTACTTGAATTTTCGCTGCTAGTTTCATTTGAAAGTTCGGGAGCGTTCGTAGAGTAATCATCAATTGTACTTTTGTTGTTATTCATTGACCAAATAGATTTTGATTTTTTACCAAGTTTATTTTCTGTTTTGATTAATTGCTTCATTTGATTTTTATAGTTATAAAGCTTTGGATCAATTGGTGTAAAATTATGCGGAATATAGAACCGTAGTAAATTTTTATTATTCAAAGTATCTGATAAGGATAGTTCGCGAATAACTTTATCTGCTTGCTTATCCACATATTTTTGTAATTTTTTACTTGGATGAGTAACAACATTGCCAGAGCTATTTTCGTAAATTGTATTTCCTATAACTGTATATTTAGGAGTTATAAAGTTTTCATTTCTAAAAGCAACGGTTTGATCATGTTGCTTTGAAAAAAGATCAGTTCCAAATTGAATATATGGTTGAGAATTAATACCTAAAAGATGCTCGATTGTAGGTAAGACATCAATTTCGCCACCATATTGTTGTTGGATTCCACCATTTTTATTGCCAGGGATATGAATCATGAATGGAACTCGTTGCATTTGTGCATCATCGAATTTATTCCATGTAGAAGCTGATTTTCCAAGTAATGGGGCAAGTTTTAAGTTTCTGGTGTTAGAAATTCCATAATGATCACCATACATAACAATCATTGTGTTATCATATAAACCACTTTTTTTAAGGTACTCAAAAAATTCTTGTAATGCTTGGTCAAGATAATGAGCGGTCACAAAGTAATTATTAACTGATTCATCACTTGTATTGGCAGCTTTAAAGTCAGTGTTAGCCTTATCTAAAGCGTAAGGAAAGTGATTAGATACAGTAATAAATTTCGCCATAAATGGCTGTTGTAAACGTTCGAGATATTTAACTGAATCATGGAAAAGCAATTTGTCTTTCAAGCCATATTCAGTTAAATTTTGGGGTTTGGTATCATAATAACTAGCATCAAAGAAATAATTGTAACCGAAATTCTTATATACAGAATTTCGATTCCAAAATGAGCCGGCATTTCCGTGAAAAACAGCGGAAGTATAGCCGCTTGTTTGATTTAATATTGCTGGTGAAGCTTCAAATGTATTATCGGATCCTAACATTGAAAAAAGTGATCCCTGTGGTAAGCCGTAAGTACTTGTTTCAAGCATATTTTCGGCATCGGAAGTTTTTCCTTGTCCAACTTGGTTAAAGAAGTTAGCAAAGCTATAGGTATCATTGCTATGATATAAGCTATTAATAAATGGAGTGACTTCTTTTCCATCAAGCTTATAGTCAATTAAGAATTGTTGGAAACTTTCTAAATGAATGATAATAACATTTTTTCCTTTTGCGACTCCAAACATTTTTGGATTTGGGGCAGCATAATGTTGATTTTTATAATCAATTATTTCGTTTAAATCCGAACTACCAGCTGAATCACGAACTTGACTGTTACGCGCGGTTTTTAAGCCATCATAAATGGTATATGTATCAATTCCGAGGTATTTAACCAAGTAGTTACGATCGAAAGTTCGTCCAAGCAGTTGCGGACGATCAATTTCACCTAAGGTAATATTTAACATCAAAAACATTAGTGAAAAGACACTTAAAGCAATTGCTTGAACACGAGGAACTTGCCGATTATCAAGCTTTATAATTTTAAAGACAAACCCCAAAATAAGGAGTATAAAATCAAAAAATAAGATAATATCCTGCGGTTTCATAAGTGCAAGTGAACTTCCACTTAAACCTTGTGAAACAGTCGAATAACCAAAAATCGTATTGATTGTCATGAAATCTGTAAACTCGCGATAATAGATAACGTTAAAGAGTAATAACGCACTATTAGCAACGTAAAGCAAAATCATTAACAAATAAGACGGGATTGTTCGTTTAACATAAAGAGCAACCCCCAGGAGCAACATGGTAGTTGCAAGGGGATTAATCAAGAGAACAAAAATTTGGTATATTCCTTTAACTCCAAGATTAAAATCGATGAAGTAAGTTAAAATAGTTTTTAACCAAAATAAAAAAACTAGTAAGCTAAAAAAGCCCCACCTGGATTGTAAAATGAATTTAATTTTATCTAATTTCAATATTCTCTTCTTCCTTTCAAGAATATTCAACTAATCATTAATTTTAAAATAAGTTTGACTCAATAGTCAATTTATAAATAAGAACTTAATAAAGATTTATAAAGTAATTATACACAAAAAACGCTGAATATTTAATAAAATATGCTTATTAATCTATGTTCAAATAAAGCATAATAATGTATAATGTAAGCGTAATAAAAAATAATTAAGGAGAGAGTAAAATGGCTCATATTTCTTTTGATAGTTCAAATTTAACAAAGTTTGTACATGATAATGAACTAGGCGAAATGCAAGCATTAGTTAACGCCGCAGATACACAATTACGCGAAGGAACTGGTGCTGGTAATGATTTTAGAGGCTTTTTAAACTTACCAGTAGACTTCGATAAAGAAGAATTCGACCGCATTAAAAAGGCAGCTAAGAAGATTCAAGAAGAATCAGAAGTACTAGTTGTTATTGGTATTGGGGGATCATACTTAGGTGCACGAGCAGCTATTGAATTCTTACATCACCAATTCTACAACTACTTACCTGCAGATAAGCGTAAGGCACCTCAAATTTTCTTTGCAGGTAACTCAATTTCTGGTTCATATGTAAATGATTTAATTGACTTAATCGGAGACAAAGATTTTTCTGTTAACGTTATTTCAAAATCTGGTACAACTACAGAACCTTCAATTGCGTTCCGTGTTTTCAAACAAAAGTTAATTGAAAAATACGGTGTAGAAGGTGCTCGTGATCGTATCTATGCTACAACAGATCGTGCTCGTGGTGCATTGAAGACAGAAGCTGACGCAGAAGGTTACGAAACATTTGTAATTCCTGATGATGTTGGTGGACGTTTCTCTGTACTTACACCAGTTGGTTTATTACCAATTGCAGTATCAGGTGCAGATATTGACCAATTAATGAAAGGTGCAGCAGATGCACGTACAGAATATTCAGATGCTGATTTAACTAAGAATGAAGCATATCAATATGCAGCATTACGTAACATCTTATATCGTAAAGGATACACAACAGAAATCCTTGAAAACTACGAACCAAGTTTACAATACTTCTCAGAATGGTGGAAGCAATTAATGGGTGAATCTGAAGGTAAAGATGAAAAAGGTATCTACCCATCATCAGCTAACTTCTCAACTGATTTACACTCATTAGGTCAATACATTCAAGAAGGTATGCGTAACTTAATGGAAACTGTTGTTACAGTTGGAAACCCAAGACATGATGTTGATATTCCAAGTGACGAACAAAACCTAGATGGTTTAGGTTACTTAGAAGGTAAAACAATGAATCATGTTAACTCAAAGGCATTCCAAGGGGTAGTATTAGCTCACACAGATGGTAACGTGCCAAACATGATTGTTAACATTCCTGATCAAACAGAATATACATTAGGATACACAATTTACTTCTTTGAAATTGCAGTTGCAATTTCTGGATACTTAAATGGTATTAATCCATTTAATCAACCAGGGGTAGAAGCATACAAGAACAACATGTTTGCTTTATTAGGCCGTCCAGGTTATGAAGAATTAACAAAAGAATTACAAGAACGTTTAGGCGAATAATTTTTTGTAATAACTAAAACTAGGTGAATATCATGATATATTCACCTAGTTTTTTATAGAAAATAAAAAAACCTTAAGAAATCTGTGGGCTATAATACCTTCTAAGTATACAGATGAAATATACAAAATCATCTAAATACTTGGAGGGTATTTTTTTATGGGAAGAAAACCAAAATTTAATTCAGCACAAAAACTATCTATTTTAAAAGAGGCTAAAGAAAAAGGTATATATGAAATTTCTAAAAAGTATTCAATTAATAATAGAACCATCCAACAATGGTGTCTATTATACAAATATCAAGGAATTGAAGGACTTAAAAGTAAACGTACTAACCAAAGTTATTCTCTTAACTTTAAAATTTCTTTAGTTACAGCATTTATGGAATCAGGAGATTCTTTACTGAACTTCGCAATAAAAAATGGATTAAAATCCCATACACAACTATATAACTGGATAAAGCGGTATAATAGAGGTACCTTAAAGGCTTATCAGCTAGAAAGAGAGACCTAAATTTGACTAAAAAAAGAAATTCAGCCAGAAAAACTACCTTTGAAGAACGCCTAGAAATCATTGAATTCTTGATTAAACATGATATTAATTACCATAGAACAGCCGAAAAATATGATGTGAGTTATGCACAAGTATATAACTGGTATAAAAAATATACTAAGAGTAATAATGATCCAGAATCACTTCGTGATAACCGTGGTAAAAGAAAATCTATAGAAACAATGAATGATCTTGAACGCTTACAAATTGAAAATCGACTACTTAAAGCACAATTAGAACAACAAAAAATGGAGATTGCCTTCGCAAAAAAATTGGTAGAAATACGCAATCGAGGGGGGAAAAAGAATTAAAGTACATAGCTATTAAAGAATTACATCAAGAATATCGCTGGTCGATTAGTAAGCTTAGTAAGATTGCCAAAGTGACAAGAGATGCGTATTATAAATGGTTTAAACGATGTAATAGTACGTATCGAAAGCAACAAGACCAACTCTACTCTGCCATTTTAGAATTGGAGAAAGAACATAATTTTACTTTAGGTTATTTAGGTATGACCACTCAGTTGAAAGCAGAAGGAAAATTAGATTTTACGGCTGGTTTAAAACGTGTAAGATCTTGTATGCGTAATAATAATATTCGTGTAAATATCAGAAAGAAAAAGAGAAACCGAATTAAATTAAAGCATGAATATATTAGTGAAAACCTATTATCTGGCCATTTTGATCGTGCAAGCAAGAATGAAGTATGGGCGACCGATACAACTGAAGTTGTATATTTTGAAGATAACAAACCACAAAAAGTACGATTACATGCGGTATTAGATTTATACGGACGTTACGTGATTAGCTATAATCTTTCAAAAACAGAAACTACATCGGCAGTAATTGATACATTTAAGAAAGCGTTCTCTAAAGAGCCAGGGGTAAGACCTATGGTTCATACAGACCGAGGTGCTGCATACTGTTCACTTTCCTTTAATCAATATTTAGAAAAGATGAACTGCGTTCATAGCATGTCTCATCCTGGACATCCATGGGAAAATTCCCCTATGGAGAGATGGTGGAATGATTTTAAACTACTTTGGCTGGAACGACACCCACAGCCACAATCATTTGAAGAATTAAAGAAACTGATTGACGAAGGTGTAAAATATTTCAATACAAAGAGAGCTTATGCATCAAAAAACGGTCTGACTGCGGAAAAGTTCCGCAATCAGACCGCATAGTCTATTTTATATATTTAAACTGTATACTTGACAGGACATAGTGCCGTGCTTTAAAAGCATAATTTCTTAAGGTTTTTTTGAGTTTAAGATTATAATCCAAAGATTGTTTTATATAAGAATACTGCAGTAATTCCGGCGCAAATTGGAGCTAAAACTGGAACCCATGAGTAATCCCATTGTGATGAACCTTTGTATTTAAATGGAATTAATGAGTGGACGATACGAGGACCTAAATCACGGGCAGGGTTTAAAGCAGGACCAGTTGGACCACCAAATGATGTAACTAATACCATAACTAAAAGACCAATTCCGATATATCCAGCACCTTGATTACCACTAGTAAAGAACTTAGCGTGAGTAATTGCTAGAGCACTAAACACAAGCGTGAAAGTACCGAAAAATTCGTTTACAAAACCATTAAAACGACTGTGTGTAGCAGAAATTGTTGAGAATGTACCTAAAATACTTTCAGGTTCTTCTGTAATATTATAGTGTGGCCAAAAACATGCTACAACGACTAATTGACCAACGATTGCACCTAAGAATTGAGCGCAGATATAAGGTAATGCTTCAGCCCATGTAAAATCGCCATTGATTGTTAAACCAAGAGTCATAGCAGGGTTGAATTGACCACCAGAAACGCCACCAAACATTAATGCAGGAACTAAAACAGCGAAACCATAACCGATAGAAATTGTAATCCATCCACTACGGTATCCCTTTGTTCCTTTAAGCTCTACGTCCGCAACAGAACCGTTACCTAACATTACCATGATAGCAGTACCAAAAAATTCAGCAGCTAAACGTGTGAATAATGGAAATTCCATTTTCATCCTCCTAAAATATGTAAAAATAATATGTAAATAAAAGTATAAAATACCTACACTATTTTAATAATTACAAGGGATACTGTCAATATTAAATATCCAAAAAACTTAACAAATTCAACTAATTATTGATAATCCTTATTAAAGATTATAAAATAATAACAACAATATATTTAGGAGGGTATTATGGCAAAATTAGATGCAAATGAAATTATTAGATTTATCGCAGAATCAGAAAAAAAGACGCCTGTAAAAGTATATGTTAAAGGGAATCTAGATAAAGTAGAGGTTCCTGATGAAATTGATGCATATTTTGGAGACAAAGCAGGGGTATTATTTGGTGATTGGAAAGATGTTGAACCATTTTTAGAAAATGAAAACATCACATCATACCAATTAGAAAATGATGGACGTAATACCGGAGTACCTTTGGTCGATGAAAAGAAATTTAACGCACGTATTGAGCCCGGTGCAGTTATTCGTGATCAAGTAGAAATTGGCGATAATGCGGTGATTATGATGGGGGCCGTAATCAATATTGGAGCTGAAATTGGTGAAGGATCAATGATCGATATGGGCGCAATTTTAGGAGGACGTGCAATTGTTGGTAAAAACTGCCATATCGGTGCTGGTACAGTGTTAGCTGGGGTTGTAGAACCACCTTCAGCACAACCAGTTATCATTGAAGATGATGTTTTAATCGGAGCGAATGCAGTTGTTTTAGAAGGTGTTCGTGTAGGGAAAGGTGCCGTAGTTGGAGCAGGTTCTGTTGTTACCAAAGACGTGGAACCTGGAACAGTTGTGTTAGGAATGCCAGCTAAAAAGGTTAAAAATGCATCTGAAGTTGAAGATGGTAAAAAAGAAATTGTTGATGATTTAAGAAAAATCTAAGCAATGTTGAAATTAAGACAGGGAAGAGAACCTGTCTTTTTTTGTTGTATTAATTTGTGCTGAAATTAAAAAAGCATTAGAGTATAATTAAAATAAATTAAAAGAGGTGGAATAAAAATGACTTTGACGGAAGAGCAATTAATTCAAATTCGACGCGATTTACATCAAATTCCTGAAATCGGAATGGAAGAATTTGAAACCCAAAAATACCTATTAAATGTAATTCAAAATTTCAATCAAGATTATTTAGAAATAAAAACTTGGAAGACGGGAATTTTAGTTCATGTGAATGGAGAAAATTCCGAACATACAATCGGCTATCGAACTGATATTGATGGTTTACCAGTTCAAGAACAAACTGGATTACCATATGCTTCAAAAAATGAAGGAAAAATGCATGCATGTGGACATGATATCCATATGTCAGTTGCTTTAGGGTTACTATCATTTTTTAGCGAAAATAAACCTAAAACTAATATGACTTTCATTTTTCAACCAGCCGAAGAAAATAAAAGTGGTGGTATGCAATTATATAATAGTGGGGCAATGGACGAATGGATGCCAGATGAAATTTATGGATTGCATGATAACCCCCAATTAAATGCAGGTGTTATTGGTTGTTGCCAAGGAACACTGTTTGCTGGAACCTGTGAAATACATATTAAGTTTATTGGAAAGAGTGGCCATGCCGCTTTTCCACATGATGCCAATGATATGGTAGTGGCAGGGGCCCAATTTGTAAATCAAATTCAAACGATTGTTTCGAGAAATGTTGATCCAATTGAATCTGGGGTAGTTACATTAGGCCATTTTAGTGCTGGAACGACTGGAAATGTAATTGCAGGACAATGCCAAATTGACGGAACAATTCGGGCTTTAACGCAAGAAAATAATCTAAAAATTCAAAAAAGAGTTCGTGAAATAGCATTAGGGATTGCTCAAAGTTTTGGATGTGAAGTTGAAATTGATTTACATCAAGGCGGATATTATCCGGTTGAAAATGATCCTAAGATAACTAAAATATTTATG
The DNA here is from genome assembly GCF_000615845.1 of Ligilactobacillus hayakitensis DSM 18933 = JCM 14209. Lineage (GTDB taxonomy): Bacteria > Bacillota > Bacilli > Lactobacillales > Lactobacillaceae > Ligilactobacillus > Ligilactobacillus hayakitensis. The sequence goes on along the minus strand of NZ_BAML01000010.1, from coordinate 27,575 downwards.
GATTACATGCAAAATGCCAAAGATGTTGACTTTGTTGAAACTCGTCCTGCAATGACAGGCGAAGATTTCGGATATTTACTTTCAAAAATTCCAGGAACGATGTTTTGGTTAGGGGTCCAAAGTCCATATTCACTACATTCAGAATTTTTAGCTCCTAAAGAAGAAGCGATACAAATTGGGGTAACAGAAATTAGAGATTTTCTCCAATATCGTATGAATTTAATTTATGATGTCATAAAATAAATATATTAAACTCGAGTGTTTTAGTCCCTCGAGTTTTTTATTTCACTTTAAATATCATTAAAATAATTAGTAAATTTTTAATGATAAAAATATACGCCTGATAATTAACTTTTTTGCGGTATGAAAATATTAAAAAAATAAAAAATAAAAAAATTCTAAAAAAAACAGTGACAAAACGTGCAAAGTATTTTATTATATATTTTGTTAAAAATGAAATAATAAATTTTTAACAACTAACCCTTCCACTGAATAATATGTATTCAGGAGGTATGAATATGCATCAACCATTTGGTGTTCAAATTAAAAATTATCAAAAAGGCGACTTAGTATTTGGCGAATATGATTTAAACGATTACTATTACTATATTTTAAAAGGAGTAGTAGAATTACGCCAATTTTTTGAGGAGTCTGAACGCTATGAATTGTACGGAGAGAGATCATTTTTTCCGATGTATCAAGTAAAACGCGGAACATATAATAAACGAGCTGTTTGTATCAGTGATGAATTAGAAGTTGTTCTTATTAAGCGTCCGAATAACAACGATTCAGAACTTGAAAGATTAATCTTACTTGAATCTCACAAATTAGCTGAGAGAAATGAAGTGATTTCGGAATTAAAAACGGCGTATGGAAAAAATAAAAAAATCTATGTAGAAAAATTTTTAAAAATACTTCTAAAAGAAGTGAATATCACAAATGTTGATGGTAATTATTGTTTACCTAATTCTGTAACACAAGCAAAGTTGAGTAATTTATTAGGAATTACGAGACAAGGGCTTAATCAAATTTTTCAAGAATTAAGGGAATCAAAAATTTTAATTACGAAAAAAAATCATAAAACACTTATATTTTCAAAGGGTTTTGTTGAAAATATGCTTTAATAAATATTAATCTTATAAATTGAAATGTATGGTAAAATATACTCTGTAAATTTGAATTAAGGATGACATACATGAGAGAATTTATAGATATTATAAAACTTAAATTTAATAATTTTAAGCAGAGTATAAAAAATAATAAAGAGAAAATAAAGAGCAAAAATTTTGATAAGACGTGGAAGTGGTTTTTTAAACGCTACCAGATATTTCGGTGGCTAATAATTTGTTTTTTAAGTCTATTTTTAATGATAAGTGTATATGGACTTTTTATTGCAAAAAAAACAAATGTTAAAGGGTTAAAATCAACATTGCAAACAGCAACTGTTGTATTAGACAAAAACGATGTTAAGGCAGGCGCACTTTATTCACAAAAAGGAACGTGGGTAGCGCTAAAGGATATTTCACCAAATGTTCAAAATGCTGTTTTATCAACTGAAGATCGAAATTTTTACCATGAATATGGCTTTTCGGTATCCGGAATTGCAAGAGCATTTGTATCTAACCTAAAGAATAAAATTCTTCGCCGTAATTATATTAGTGGTGGCGGAAGTACGTTGACACAACAACTAGTTAAGAATGCATTTTTATCGCAAGAGCAAACTTTATCACGAAAGTTAAAAGAAATTTATATTGCGGTTCAAGTTGAAAATGATTATTCAAAAGATGAAATTTTGACAATGTATTTAAACAATGCATATTTTGGAAATGGTGTTTGGGGAGTTGAAGATGCTTCTGAAAAATATTTTGGAATACATGCGAGCCAATTAACGGTACCGCAAGCAGCAACGTTAGCAGGAATGTTAACTAATCCAGCATCGTTTAATCCGCTTGATAATCCTGATGCCTCAACAAAACGCCGAAATTTAGTTATTAGACTAATGGCGGAAAATAAAAAAATTGATGAAGCTCAAGTTAGCACGTATCAAAATACACCAATGAATACGTATGATAATTATGAAACAGACTCAGGTTATCGATATCCGTTTTATTTTGATGCTGTTATTAGTGAAGCAATTCATCGATATGGTTTATCTGAAAAAGATATTATGAATAAAGGTTATAAAATTTATACGGCCTTAGATCAAAATTATCAGCAACAATTACAGCAAAAATTTGCTGATTCAAGCTTATTTCCCTCTTCACAAGGAAATAACATAAAAGCCCAAGGAGCTTCAGTAGCAATTGATCCTAAAACTGGAGGAGTAGCGGCTTTAGTAGGTGGTCGAAGTGGAACTCATGTTTTTAGAGGATATAATCGCGCGACCCAGTTAGTCCGTTCTCCTGGTTCAACAATTAAGCCTCTTGCGGTTTATGCACCGGCGTTGCAAGCAGGATATCATTATGATTCTGAAGTTCCAGATGAATTAAAAGCATATGGAAAAAATAAATATCGTCCGCATAACTGGAATGATATTTATGAAGGTCAAATTCCAATGTATCGAGCATTAGCAGATAGTAAGAATACATCTGCGGTGTGGTTATTAAATAAGATTGGTGTTTCTAGAGGATATAAGTCAGTTGAAAAATTTGGAATTAAATTATCTGCTTCAGATGAAAACCTTAGCTTAGCTCTCGGGGGCTTACAAAAAGGGGTTTCACCATATGAAATGGCACATGCTTATACAGCGTTTGCAAATGGCGGAAAGATGTACGATGATCATTTAATTAGAAAAATCGTAGATTCTCAAGGAAATATAATTGTAGATAATACAAAAGTAGATTCCAGAAGAGTTATTTCAGAAAAAACTGCAAATGAAATGACAAGTATGATGATAGACGTCTATAAAGATGGAACAGGTCAATCAGCTAAGCCGGCAGGATATACAATCGCAGGTAAAACTGGTTCAACTGAAAGTTTAACAGCAGCGAATAGCTCAAACGAAAATGATCATTGGTATATCGGTTATACACCAGATATAGTTCTAGCAACATGGATAGGTTTTGATTCAACGCAATATTCATTAAGTGATGAAGGTACAAGAGGTGGAGCAAGTCTATTTAAAAATGAAATGGAAGGGATACTCCCATATACGTCTGGAAATACGTTTAAAGTAAAAGCGGCATCAACCTTAGTTGAAACACAAAATATGGATAGTTCAAGCGTTTGGGGAACTTTCCAAAAGGCTGGAGAAAACTTAAATGATTCGTTTACTCAAAATGCTTCTGATATTGGAGAAAAAATATCAAACTTTTTGAATAACGGAAAAAATATGTTAGAAAACTTTTTAAGAAACTAATAAATGAAATGGAGATAAATAACATGGATGAATTACAAGGATTAGTAGGACAAGTAAAAGAAACTTTTGAAAATACAGCAGAGTTCAAGGAATTTAAAGAAATTGTTGAAAAAGTTAAAGCAGATGAACCAACTGCAAATGTATTTAACAAATTACGTAAGGCACAACAAGAAGTTAATGCTAAAGGACCAGATGAAGAAATTGATCCAGAACTAATGGCAACTCTTTCAACTTTAGGCCAAGAAATTACGAATTATCCATTATTATTAGAATTAATGCAAGCTGAAGAAAAAATGAATGCACTTATTCAAAATCTTACAACTGTTATGTTTGAACCAGTTGCTAGTGTTTATGGAGATATCGAAGAATAAAAAAACTGTGGCAAAAAACTTTGAAATAAACAGCAAATACTGCTAATATTTGAAAGGGAATAAGCCACAAGAAAAGGCTAGGTAATATTCCTAGCCTTTTTTGCATATTTAAGTAGGTGAAAAAATGGAAGAAAAAAGAATTTTTGATTATAAAGTTGACGAAAATTTAGAGATAATGGTATTGATAAAAAGTGCTGAAGTTCGAGTAGCAAAAAACGGGAAAAAATTCATAGCGTTTAATTTTGAAGACAAATCAGGAACGATAAGTGCGAAGTTTTGGGATGCAAATGACGCGATTATTCAACGTTTTACGGCAGGTAAAGTAGTAAAATTAACAGGAAAAAGGGAAGTATATCAAGGAAATCCTCAAATTAAAATTTTTAGAATGTTTGAAGTGCCAAATGCACCAGATATATCGGAGTTTATCCAAAGTGCACCCCTTAATGTTGAAGCAATGGAAAATGAAATAAAAGATACATTATTTGAAATTACAGTGATGCCTTGGAATAGAATTACGCGTTGGTTATTAAATAAATATCATAATCAATACTTTGATTATCCTGCAGCTAAAAAAAATCATCATGCTTTTAAAGGAGGATTAGCATTCCACTCATTATCGATTTTACGGTTAGCTAAGGCGGTTGCCAATGAATACGAAAATGTAAATAAATCACTCTTGTATGCAGGGGCAATATTACATGACTTGGGAAAAGTAATTGAATTATCGGGTTCGATTGCAACGACATATACAATTGCTGGAAATTTAATTGGTCATATTGTCTTGTTAGATGAAGAAATTATTAAAGCATGTCAGGATTTAAATCTTGATCCAAATGATGAGTCGATTTTATTGTTACGTCATATGATTTTATCTCACCATGGATTATTAGAATACGGCTCACCAGTACGTCCCCATATTTTAGAAGCAGAAATTTTACATAATTTAGATAATTTAGATGCTTCAATTCAAATGATTAATGGGGCGATTGATCATACCCCACAAGGAGATTTTTCTGAGAAAATATTTGGATTGGACGGGCGCAGTTTTTATAATCCAGATAAAAAAGGGGAGCGGTAGGATAATTTTAAAAAAATAAAAAATCCGCAAATAAATCAAAAAAGATTTATTTGCGGATTTTTTATTTGAATTATTTTGTTTCTGAAGATTGAATAAAGCTTGAAAGAACGTTTTGTAAATCTTTGTCTTTAATTGAAACATTACCTTTTTTCAAGACTTTAGAAACGACTTTTTGAAGAACATCAGAATCGTTTGTACGTTCGTCAAGAATTTGGTCTTTTAATTCTTGTTTGTGTGAATTAAATGAACCTTTACCTGGGTTCTTAATTGAATAGATTACGTGGTAACCATATTCTGTCTTTACAGGTTCAGAAGAAAAAGTACCTTGTTTTAACTTGAAAGCAGCTTTTTTGAATGAATCATCTAATTGTGTATCAGTGTTATCGAATGCTGGTAATTTTCCACCGTCATTCTTAGTTGATGAATCTTGTGATTTTTCTTTTGCTAATTTCTTAAAGTTTGCATAACTACCATCGTTTTTCAAATTGTCGATGATTGATTGAGCATCAGATTTCTTTTCAACTAAAATTTGAGCAACAGTAACTTTAGGTTGGTAAGTCTTCCATTGCTTTTTCAATTGCTTTTCAGTAATAGTAGTGTTAGCAGCAACTGCTTCTTTTAAAAGAAGTTGTTGGCGAATTTGCTTTTTGAATTGTGAGCGAGTCATATCATTTTGTTGTAAAACAGAATCAAATTCACTACCATATTGTTTTTTCATTTCATTAAATTTAGTTTCAACAGTTTTGTCAGAAACTTTAGAACCGTATTGTTTTTCCAATACCTTATCAAGAATCATTTGTTGTAAAACTTGTTTACCTTCAGTAGTGTTCTTTAAACTACTGTAGTATTGATCTTGAGTAATTTTACCACCAGAAGTAGTTGCAACAGTTTTTGAACATGCTGCCAAACTAAAGGTCAACATTACCCCAGTTATCGCTACTAACCATTTCTTTTTCATATGTAATACACATCCAATCATGTAAAATAATATCAATTAATACTATAACATACCTTTAAATAAGCTGTTAAGTTCTTTAATGAAATTTAACTATTTTTTGAGAATAAATCACTGAAATCATTCAAAAGATTGATGAATTCGACAATCGAATCTTGATTATCATTCAGAATTTCAGAAGAATTTCGTGCAGAAGCTTGAAGTTTTTTCGAAGCTAAAAGAACATCTTTTAAGTTATCAAGGTTTAAATTAAGTTCTTTTTTTAAATCAATTAATTGACTATCGATGCTTTTTTTGTTACTAAGGTAGTACCCAGCACCGCCAATTAACAAGACGCTTATAAGTGAAGTTTTAATTTTCATTGTTAATCCTCAATTTTTTCAGAAATATTTGCACCAATTTCTTGAAGTGATTCAGGAGTATTTTTTTCTGTGTTGTCTTGAAAAGTCATGCTAAAGCCATCTTCGTTATTGTAGCGAGGAATTAAATGAATATGTGAATGAAATACAGTTTGATATGCAACTTCGCCGTTATTATTAACAATATTCATCCCTTGGATCTTTGGATCTGATGCCTTGATAGCACGAGCAATCTTTGGAATACGTGCAAAAACATCAGCAGCTAACTTTTCATCGTATTCAAAAATATTTGCGATATGTTTTTTAGGAATAACAAGAGTATGTCCCTTAGTTGCTTGTGAAATATCTAAAAAAGCCTTAACTTTTTCATCTTCATAGATTGTTGTGCTAGGAATTTCACCAGCAATAATTTTACAAAAAATACAGTCTGTCATGTAAAATCCTTCTTTCTAAATAATAAATAGTTTTAAAAATATTATACACTATCTGACAAAATAAAATTAGTAGAAAATAGACAAGTAAATTAAACATTTGGTAAGATTAAAGTAAAAATAATTATTAAATAGAAGTGATGTTTAAATGGTATTAAAAGTAACAGATTTAGTAGGTGGATACTCTACAATTCCAGTATTAAAGGGAATATCTTTTGAAGTGAAAAAAGGGGAACTGGTTGGACTTATCGGCTTAAATGGGCTGGTAAATCGACAACAATCAATCACATTATTGGAATTTTGCAGCCGTTTTCTGGAATGATTCGAATTGAAGGAGTTAGTTTGGATGATGATCCACAGAGATATAAAGAAAAAATTGCTTATATTCCTGAAACACCAATTTTATATGAGGAACTTACGTTAAAAGAACATATTGAAATGACGATTATGGCATATAATTTAGATAAAGATGCAGCGTGGAAAAAAGCTAACGATTTATTAAAAGTTTTTCGGTTAGAAAATAAAATTGATTGGTTTCCTGCTGATTTTTCTAAAGGGATGAAGCAAAAAGTGATGATTGTTTGTGCCTTTATAACGAATGCAAGTTTATATATAATTGATGAACCTTTCTTAGGATTAGATCCATTAGCAATAAATGACTTACTAAACTTGATTGAAACTGAAAAAAAACGGGGTGCAGGAATTTTGATGTCAACCCACGTGTTGGCAACGGCACAAGAATATTGTGATAAATTTGTCTTGTTACATGAAGGACAAGTTAAAGCTCAAGGAACATTGGAACAGTTAAGGGCGAGTGAAAATAGTCAAGTAAATGCATCTTTATCCGACATTTATCTAAAAATGGCAAAGGAGGGATAAAGATGGTTGATTTATGGCAAAAACGTCTAAAAATATATCAAAAGCAATTGTTAAAGTATGGAAAGTATGTTTTTAATGATAATTTTATTTTGGCACTTTTTTTCATGCTAGGAGCAATAGCATATACCTATTCTAATTTTTTAAAGACTCTTTCTTTAAAAGAGGATTATTGGTGGGCTAAACCAGTTGTGTTGATAATTCTTGTGTTACTTCTCAGATTTATTAAAGTTGCGACTTTAGTAAGTAAACCAGATATTGTCTTTTTATTACCGAAAGAAAAACAAATGAAGATATATTTAAAATATGCTTTTAGAAGATCTAAACAAATAGCGCTAGTAATACAGATTATAGGAATAATAATTTTAACACCATTTTTAATTTACGGCGTTCATCTTTCGAAAGTAATGGTGGGGATTATCGGATTGACACAAGTAATTTTTAAATTAACAGATTTTAAATTAATTCAAAACCAATATTTTCAACCTTGGAATAAAAAATACGTTGAAAGCATCAGGATAATTTTTCCAGTTATAGTATATTTGATTGCATTTTATATTAATCCGATATCAGGGTTGATTTTAAGTGGTTGTTTGTATTTAGGGTTGAATTTTTATGTTAAAAAAATAAGTGATAAGCCCCTGAATTGGACTTATCTAATTGATCAAGAAAATAATAGACAAAAAAGAATTTATACTTTTTTTAATTTATTTACTGATGTCCCTCAAATTAAGAGTGGAGCTAAAAGAAGAAAGTACTTAGATAAGTTCTTATTTAAGGCAAAATATCCAACGCGCCATATCTATCAATTCTTACTATCAAGAGCTGCCGTTAGAAACCCTGAGTATAGTGGAATATTAATTAGATTAACCTTAATTGCAATGGTTGTAATTTCGGCGGTGGATATTTATTGGTTGGCAGTTGTAATGGCGGTTTTATTTAGTTATTTAATCATCTTTCAACTATTACCACTGTTTAATCATTTTGAAGGTAATGTTTACACTCATATTTATCCTGTCAAAAAAGTATACCAACTCCAAGATTTTCAAACATTATCGATGATAATATTAACAGTATGTGATGTATTATTTTTAATCAGTGGTTTGATTGGAAAGATGACTTTACAAGAAATTATTATTTTAATGGTAGTTTTAGGGATGGAAAACATTTTATTGAGCAGGGTGTATATCAAGATAAAGTTAAAAATAACTTGACATCAAGTCTTGAAATCAGTAGACTTTAACTAGTTAAAACCATGTATAAGGAGAATACAGGCTATGAACTTTAGCATTGATAAAGGATGGCACGTTCTCCCTCTTGGTGGGAATACAAATTCCGCATTTATGGGAATTAGAAAAAATGAACAACATGCTGTAGAAAAAATATTTCTAAAGCGAAATACTTCACCGTTTTTAGCAGCTCTTTCTTTGGAAGAAATTACTCCACGCTTAATGTGGACAAAAACAATGATTTCAGGAGATACTTTGACTGCTCAAGAGTGGTTAAACGGACGAAGTGTTTCTAAAGATGAAATGGTGTTTGATAAACGAGTGAAATCCTTATTATACAAGGTTCATCATTCGTCCGTATTAAAGAAGATGTTGCGACAGGTTGGTGGCCAAGTAAAGGGGCCAACAGAATTTCTTGATGAATATCAAAGTGATTTATCGGAAGAATTAAGAAATCATCCAACATTGATTCAAGCAGTATTTAATTTGAAGCAAAACTTACCGGAATTTGAAAGACAACAATTTACCGTGTGTCATGGTGATTTAAATCATAAAAATTGGTTGCTTTCAGATACTGATCAACTTTATTTAGTTGATTGGGAATCAGCTAAAATCGCTGATCCCGCAAGTGATCTCAGTATGTTAATGTGTCAATATGTCCCACGTACAGATTGGGAGCAATGGGTAATTCAATATGGAATACAAGTAGATGATAATTTGAGATATCGAATTTATTGGTATTCGGTAATGAATTTATTGCTTGAAATTAAAGAAAAATATCAACGTGGTCGTTTCAACGAAATGAACCAAGACATATTAAAAATATCAGAATATATTGGTATTGATAGATAAATATTTAAAATTATTAAAATATTGGGACTGGTGAAGTAAAAATTTTCCGGTCCTAATTCTTTTAAAAAAAGATAAACGATATTAAAATTGGAGGAAAATATGCGTTTAAGAAATCGCCCATGGGCAAAACCGTTAATTGAAGAAAATCCACAGTACGTCGTTACTGAGCCAGAAAAACTAAGAGGAAAATGGCAAGAACGATTTGGTAATGAAAATCCTATTTTTATTGAAATTGGAATGGGAAAGGGTCGTTTTATTATTGAAATGGCGAAAAAACACCCTGAAAATAATTATATTGGCCTTGAAATTCAAACTGTAGCTGTTGGGATGGCTTTAAAAAAGCAATTAGAAGCAAAACTCCCTAACTTGCAACTTGTTAGTGCTAATGGTGCTGGATTACAAGAATTTTTTGAAGAAAATGAAGTTCAAGGAGTTTTCTTAAACTTCTCAGATCCATGGCCTAAAAAGCGCCAAGAAAAACGTCGATTAACATATAAAACATTCTTGGAACAATATAAATATGTTATGAAAGAAGACGGACATCTAGAATTTAAGACAGATAATCGCGGATTATTTGAATACTCACTTGCAAGTATGAATAATTTTGGAATGATTTTTGATCAAGTTTGGCTAGATTTACATGATACGCCTGATGTTGAAGATAATGTCATGACAGAATATGAAGAAAAATTTAGTAAAAAAGGGCAACCAATTTTTAAATTAGAAGCCCATTTTTAAAATAATTCATGTAATTCAATGATTTCACCAGATTCAAGACATGTAAAAGAAAATCTTGAATCTGAAGTTGAAAATCCGCCAGTATATGTAATTGGTAAGTCACTTTTATAGCGTGTTTTAGGATAAACGTGAATCCAAGTTCCAGTAAAAGCATAACCATCTTGGAGCAAATTATTTTTGACTTTATTCAAGATATGGTCACTCTTTTTTGTTTGGTAATTACTAGACAAAAGTATAAAAGCAAAAGGAAGAAAAATAATTCCTCCGAACAAGAAGATTAAATAAAGGTATTTCTTCTTCATCTTATCGCCACCTTTCATTGATTGTATTATACCATGAGCGTTCAAGTGGACAAATTAAAAGTTTGTAGTTTATAATTAATGCAATAATTTAATTGAAAGTAAGGAAAGTGATAAAATATGGAACAACTAGAAGTTATGAACAAAGTGCAGTTAGAAGAAAAATTACAAAAAGGTAATTATGTGTTATTCTTTACAGCTGGTTGGTGCCCAGATTGCCGTTTTATTAAACCAGCAATGCCTGAAATTGAAGAAACATTTAGTGACTTTGAATTTATTACAGTTGATCGCGATGAAAATATTGATTTATGCCAAGAATTAGATGTTTTTGGCATTCCAAGTTTCATCGTTTACAAGGATGGTCAAGAAGTTGATCGTTTTGTTAATAAAGATCGTAAAACAAAAAAAGAAGTTACAGAGTTTCTTGAAAGCGTAAAATAATTTTTAAAGGAGATTAGAATCTATGTTAGTTTCTACTTATAACTCAAAGAATATTGGTGATGTGCTAATATTAATGCTTAACGCAGATAGTGAAAATCAAGAAAGTCAAAGTAAAAATAACGTCACACGTATTTACGATGTGAAAACAAATAAAACTTTAGGTTTCAATATCTTTGAAGCTTCAACAGTCGTTCCTAATTTAAAAGGTAATGGGCAAGTTGTTTTAAATAACCAACAAGTAAATGCTCTAAATGAATTACTAGAACAAAATGGTTTTGAACCTGAATTAGTAGTTGATGAGAGTCCTAAATTTGTTGTTGGACGCGTTGAAGAAATGGTAGAACATCCTGATTCTGATCACTTACATGTTACAAAAGTCCGTGTTGATAACGATGAAGTTCTTCAAATTGTTTGTGGGGCTCCTAACGTTGATCAAGGACAAAAGGTAGTTGTGGCTAAGGTTGGAGCAATGATGCCAAGTGGGTTAATTATCTGGCCAGGGGCTTTACGTGGAGAAACAAGTAATGGGATGATTTGTGCTGCACGTGAATTAGCCTTACCAAATGCACCACAAAAACGTGGTATTTTAGTATTAGATGAAAATGATACTGATTTTAATGTTGGTGAAGAATTTAATTTTGAAAAAGGCGCCCAACTATTTGTAAATAAATAGGTATTATATGATAAAATAAGCTAGTATTGTTAAATGCTAGCTTTTTTTGTTAGTAAATAAAAATAGTAAGGGTGGAAAAAATGGAACATTATGATGGTCCTGCATTCTTTCGGAATAGTAAATCTGTAACTCAGCCAAATAGTAAAATTGTTTCAAGACGTAAGATTAAAAAGGCAATACAGACTGAAAAAAGAAATGAAACTAGAAAACAAGTTCAAAAAAAGGCGCAAATTTCGACTCCTTATCGTGGAACATTTAAATTTAAACCAACATATGTTCCACCTTCAATTATTAAAGATAATAATCAGGAATTGAATATTAATTATCATAATTTAGTAAATCAGTTGAAAGAAAAGTTCAAAGAACTGATTATTTTAGCTACTGATAACCACGATTTTGAAGAAGTCACGATTCCCCAAGAAAAGCCAAACAAGGGTATTTTAACTGCGAATGAATTTGAAAATGAAGAAGAAAATTTAGATAGTCTCACACCGGTTGTGAACCAAACAGTTGAGAGGAAAGAAAACGCTGAATTTTTCGAAGAACAAGATATTCCTTCAACAATTGAAGTTGAAAATGAAAGTAGGAGCGAAAGTCAAATTTCAAGTGAGATTGAAATTAATAGTGAAGTATCAAAAATGGTTGACAGAGGAAATGCGACAAGAATTCCATATCAAACAGCAAAACATAATTTAAATGTCGTTGATCAAAATCAAACTGGTAATGCTAGTATACAAGAAAAAATGGCAACTGAAGAAGTTGGGGTATCTGAAATAAATGAAGTTGAAGCAGATGTTATTGAAAATTCTCCTCATGAAGAAATAAGCAAGCCAAAAAAACGAGCTTTAGATCGTTCTTTATCTGATATTATTCAACAAGAAGAAAATGATTTACAAGCTGCATCTCCATTTTTTAATGGTAAGCCAGAAGTTGATAATAAAAATGATGTTAAAGATGAAGTAAATGAAGATATAGGCTACGTTTTCCCAGAAATGGCATTATTACCTGATCCAATTGTTGTTGATGATGCTGAATTAGATGAATGGGTATTAAATCAAGTTGAAGTTTTAAACGAAACACTTGAAGCATTTAATGTTAATGGTGAAGTAACAAATTGGACAATTGGACCAACAGTTACGCAGTTTGAAGTCTCTTTAGGTCGTGGGGTAAAAGTAAATAAAATTACTAATTTAAATGATGATTTAAAATTAGCTTTAGCTGCAAAAGATATTCGAATTGAAGCACCGATTCCAGGTAAAAGAAGTGTCGGAATTGAAATTCCAAATCGTAAATCAAGACCTGTTATGTTATCTGAAGTGTTAGATTCAAAAGAGTTTAAAGAAGCTAAATCTCCGCTTACCGTAGCATTAGGTGTCGACTTGTTTGGCAAGCCACAAGTCACTAATATCGCCAAAATGCCTCACGGTTTGATAGCGGGGGCAACTGGATCAGGGAAATCTGTATTTATTAATAGTATGTTGATTTCGCTGTTGTATAAAGCGAAGCCTTCAGAAGTTAAAATGATTTTGATTGATCCAAAAGCCGTTGAAATGGCGCCGTACCAAAATATTCCCCATCTTTTAGCGCCGGTGATTTCGGATCCTCAAGCAGCGACGGCATCGTTAAAATGGGCAGTTAAAGAGATGGAAGAACGTTTTGAAAGATTAGCTGCAGCAGGCGCTAAAAATTTGGAAGCTTATAACGAAAAAGCTGAACAACGTGGGGAATATGGCTTAAAAATGCCTTATATCTTAATTGTAATTGATGAGTTAGCAGACTTAATGATGGTAGCATCATCTGAAGTTCAAGATTACATTATTAGAATTACGCAAAAGGCTAGAGCTGCAGGGATTCATATGATTATTGCCACTCAAAGACCAAGTGTTGATATTATAACAGGGGTAATCAAAAGTAACATTCCAACGCGAATTGCGTTTATGGTTTCTAGCCAAGTGGATTCTAGAACAATTCTTGATCAAGCAGGCGCTGAAAGATTATTAGGACGCGGAGATATGCTTTATTTAGGAAATGGTGAAAGTCAGCCTAAACGTATTCAAGGAACTTATGTTGAAGATGAAATTGAAAAAATTGCCGATTTTGTTCGTGCACAACGAAAGCCAAGATTTGCATTCAATCCGGATAATCTAAAAAAGATTGAAACGCAAAGCGAAAATGAAGACGAATTAATGCCTCAAGTATTGGATTATATTGTGAATGAAGATAGTATTTCAATTTCTAAATTACAACGAATTTTTTCAATTGGATATAACCGTGCGGCCAAAATTATTGATGAATTAGAAGCTAAACAATACATATCTCCCGCGCGTGGTTCGAAACCACGAGATGTATTTATTACTCCAGAAGGCTTAGAAAAATTACGTAACCAATAATGGTAATCATATTGAATAACAATTTAATTTTGTAGTAAAATTAATACGATTAAATCTTAGAAAAGAGGCTAAATAAAATTATGAAAATGGATACAACATATTTTTTTGTTGGAATTAAGGGGACTGGAATGAGTTCATTAGCCTTAATCCTGCATGACAAAGGATTAAAAGTTAAAGGGTCAGATATTGATAAATACACTTTTACTCAAAAAGGTTTAGAGGATGTAGGAATTCAAATTTTTCCTTTTGATGAAAAAAATATTCAAGAAGGGATGACCATTGTTCGTGGAAACGCTTTTGGCGAAGATCATGTCGAAATTAAGCGTGCTAAAGAATTAGGATTAACAGTATTATCCTATCCTGAAACAGTTGAACAAATTATCGAAGAAACTACGAGTATTGGGGTAGCCGGAGCTCACGGAAAAACAAGTACGAGCGGTTTATTAGCCCATGTTTTAAGTGGTGTTTCACCAACTAGTTTCTTGGTAGGAGATGGCTCTGGTAAGGGAGTTCCTAATGCACGATTCTTCGTTTTTGAGGCCGATGAATACCGTCGCCATTTCGTTGCTTATCATCCAGATTATGCAATTATGACAAATATTGATTTTGACCACCCAGATTATTTTACTGGAATTGATGACGTTATCGATGCTTTTGAAACATTAGCTAAGCAAACTAAGAAGGGAATTTTTGCTTGGGGCGATGATCAACATTTACGCAGCATTAAAGTAGATACACCGGTATACTACTATGGAACTAGTGAAAATGATGACTTTATTGCTAAGAATATCAAGCGAACAACTAAAGGATCTAACTTTGATGTTTACTTTAAAGATGAATTTATCGGTAACTATGATATTCCGATGTTTGGAGAACATAACGTCTTAAATAGTTTAGCGGTAATTGCAGTTTCATATATGGAAAAAGTAGATCAACAAGAAATCGCTAAGGAATTACTTTCTTTTAAAGGGGTAAAGCGTCGATTCACAGAAAAGAAAGTATCAGATATGATTATCATTGATGATTATGCACATCATCCAGCTGAAATCAAAGCAACAATTGATGCAGCTAGACAACAATATCCAGATAAAAAGATTATTGCTGTTTTCCAACCGCACACATTTAGTCGTACAATTGCCTTATTAGATGAATTTGCTGAAAGTTTAAGTTTAGCTGATCAGGTATATTTAACAGATATTTTCAGTTCGATTCGTGAAAAAGATGGAAAAATTTCCTCACAAGATTTAGGTAAGAAAATTTCTAAGGGTGGCGAAGTATTAGATTTAGAAAATATGTCACCATTATTGAATTATCATGATGATGTTGTTATTTTTATGGGTGCTGGAGATATTCAAAAGTACGAACATGCATATGAAGATTTACTAAGTAATTTAAGTCTTAAGAATAATTAAAGTTTTTAACTTGGATGGTGTAAAACGCTATCCAAGTTTTATTTTATATAGTATGATATAGGATGAAGGATAATAATTTATGGAGGTGTTGTCATGTCTGAAGATGTGCATAGGCGTGGTAAAACAATGAATGAAATTAAAGAAGGGGATTCATTAACAGTTGCTGAAAGTATTAATGATCGTGACTTGTTATTATATTTAGGATTAACTAATGATAACAATCCTTTATATATACAACATGATTATACTAAAGGAACTGAGTATAAAGGACCAATAATTCCACCAATTTTATTAATGGGAATTATTACCAGTTCAATTTCAAAAGTTTTTCCAGGTCCAGGAAGTGATATTGTTAATATCCAGTCTAATTTTGTAAAACCAGTCTATCATGATGAGATGGTGACATTTAGCTTTGAAGTGATCAAAGTTGATCAAATGAAAGAGGTCGTGACGCTTTCTGTAGAGGGCCAAAATAACGAGGATGAACGTGTGTTAGATGCCGTTATTATGGTTAAGCCTCCGAAAATGTTATAATTTTATTATAGAAAGAAGTGTTCACAATGAATAATGAAAATTATATTAATGCAAGTTCGAGATTAAATAGTTTTTTGACTAAAATGTATGGTTTTATGGGCTTAGCAGTACTTGTATCAGCAGTGACATCGTTAATGGCTATTAATAGTCCAATTACGTACACGCTTGCAACAAATCGTCTTGCTTATTTTGGCATGATTATTGCACAATTCTTATTGGTATTTCTTGTACCATCAAGAATTAATAAGTCACCTTTAGTGTCAATTGTGTCACTAATCGTATATGCAATTTTTGAAGGTTTTTTCTTTTCAATCTTATTATTAGCATATGCAGGTTCTGCTGTAGTTATGTCATTTGTAGCAGCGGCAGGGGTATTTATTGTACTAGCGGTAATGGGAACTATTACCAAGCGTGATTTATCAAAAATTGGTAATCAAGCCTTAGCAGCTTTGATTGCTTTGATTGTCGTGTCTGTCATTAATTTATTCTTGCAAAGTACAGTGATTACATTTGCCTTTTCATTTATTGGCGTAATCATTTTTACTGCATTGACAGCCTATGATGCCCAAAAATTTAAAATGATGTTTCTCCAATATGAAACTCAAGTTAATGAAACGAGTTTAGCAGTTTCAGGAGCTTTATCATTATATTTGGATTTTGTTAATCTCTTTATTCAATTACTTCAAATTTTTACAGGATTAAATGGTAATCGTGATTAGTTAGTTTAATGAGACTAAGAATTATATGATTCTTAGTCTCTTTTTATGTTTAAATCTTGCTATATTTGTGTTGAAATAGCAGAGAATTTGGTAAAATATAAGGGAGAACAAGCGAAAGGAAAATCGGGTTAGATTAGGATTGAAAATGAAAGATAAGGAAAAATTACTATTAATTGATGGAAATAGTGTTATGTTCAGAGCGTTTTATGCCTTACATAACGTCTTGGAAAAATTTGTAAATCATGAAGGCTTGCATACAAATGCTGTATACGCTTTTAAAAATATGCTTGAAAATATTTTAAAAGAAGTGCAACCGACACATGTTTTGGTTGCGTTTGATGCGGGAAAGAAAACTTTTAGAACAGAAAAATTTGATGACTATAAAGGTGGAAGAAATAAAACACCAACTGAATTATCAGAACAATTCCCAGCTGTAAAGGAATTTCTAGATGCTTATGGAATAAAATATTATGAGCTAAGTAATTATGAAGCTGATGATATTATTGGAACCCTAGCAAAGCAAGCAGAGAATAATGGATTCGAAGTTACAGTTGTGACTGGAGATCGTGATTTAACTCAATTAGTTACGGATAATATTACTGTTGATGTAACTTTAAAGGGTGTTTCTGAAATTGAACATTATACTCCAAGTCATGTTGAAGAAAAATTTGGACTAACTCCGAGTCAAATTGTCGATATGAAAGCATTAGTAGGAGATTCTTCTGATAATTATCCTGGTGTTACTAAAATTGGCGAAAAAACAGCAATAAAATTATTGACGCAATTTGGATCTGTTGAAGGTATTTATGAAAATCTCGATGAGATGAAAAAAAGTAAGATGAAAGAAAATCTTATTAATGAAAAAGAAATAGCTTTTTTATGTAAAGATTTAGCGCAAATTCGTCAAAATGCACCGCTAGAAATTAGTTTAGCTGATACGTTGTGGGAAAAAGAAAATATCAGTGAGTTAGCAGATTATTATCGCAAGATGGATTTTAAGAAATTTTTAGCTGAATTATTATCAAAAAATGGTGATGAAATCCAGTCTCCAGATTTGAAAACAAAAATCGAAGTAACTGAATTAACTGAAGATTTACTTGCACAATTAGATTTGAATACAGATTGCGTTTATTTCAATTTAGAAATGGATGGCGACAACTATCATACTGCACCATTTATTGGTTTTTCAGTGGAAATCAATTCAAAACTTTATGCAAGTGACAATCTTGAATTACTAAAAAATTCTCAGTTGATAAGATTACTTGAAGATTCGAGTGTTAAGGTAAATGTTTTTGACGGCAAGCGCCAATATGTTGGTTTAAATCGTTTAGGAATTTCATTAACTAATATTGATTTTGACTTGTTATTAGTTTCATATCTTTTAGATAATAGTGAAAATAGTAATGATTTAGGTCTCTTAGCCCAAGAACACGGCTATTTCGATGTAACTGCTGACGAAGAAGTTTACGGCAAAGGTGCTAAACGTCAAATTCCAACAGGAGAAGAGTTGTTTGAACATTTAGGACGCAAAGTTCGAGCAATCAGCATGTTAAAAAATCAATTGTTTGCTAAGTTAAAGGAAAATGAGCAATTAGATTTATATGTCAAAATTGAACGACCTTTATCACTGGTGTTAGCACAAATGGAAATTCAAGGGATTAAAGTTGATGCTAATCGACTTGAGCAAATGCAAAGTGAATTTAAAGAAAGATTATCTGAAATTCAACAAGAAATTTTTAACGAAGCCGGAGAAGACTTTAATTTGAATTCACCTAAGCAATTAGGGGTGATTTTATTTGAAAAATTAAAATTGCCAGTTATCAAGAAAACAAAAACAGGATACTCAACTGCGGTCTCTGTTTTAGAACAACTTAGAGGAATGGCGCCAATAATTGATAATATTCTTGAATATCGTCAATTATCAAAACTCCAATCAACATATATTGAAGGTTTGCTTAAAGTTATTTCAGGTGACCAAAAAGTTCATACTCGATATACCCAAACACTGACAGCTACAGGGAGATTATCGTCGGTAGAACCTAATTTACAAAATATTCCGGTTCGAATTGAAGAAGGAAGAAAGATTCGCCAAGCATTCATTCCAAGTCACAAGGATTGGGAAATTTTTTCTTCAGATTATTCACAGATTGAACTTCGTGTTTTAGCTCATATTTCGGATGATCAAAATATGCAAGAGTCCTTTAATGAAGGGCACGACATTCATGCAAGTACTGCAATGAGAATTTTTAATTTAAATGATCAAAGTGAAGTTACTCCTAATATGCGGCGCCAAGCTAAAGCGGTAAACTTCGGAATTGTGTATGGAATTAGTGATTATGGATTATCACAAAGCATTGGAATTACTAGAAAACAAGCTAAGCAGTTTATTGAAACGTACCTAGATACTTTTTCAGGAGTAAAAGCATACATGCATGATATTGTAAAATTTGCTGAAGAACATGGATATGTGGAAACAATTTCTCATCGTCGGCGTTACTTAGCAGATATTAAGAGTCGCAATTTTAATCAAAGATCATTTGCTCAAAGAACAGCCATGAACTCTCCAATCCAAGGTAGTGCAGCTGATATTATTAAAATTGCAATGATTAAGATGCAAAAAGTGTTGAAGGAAAATAATCTTCAAGCGAAGATGTTATTGCAAGTACATGATGAGCTTATTTTTGAAGCACCTAAGGAAGAAATTCCAGTTTTAGAAAAATTAATTCCAAGCGTAATGGATTCCGCAGTTAGTTTGAATGTGCCACTAAAAGTTGAAAGCAAACACGGGATTACATGGTTTGATACCAAGTAGAGGGGTGATATAATGCCAGAATTACCAGAAGTTGAAACAGTTCGTCGAGGATTAAATGATTTAGTTTTAAATAAGCAAATAAGTAGTGTAGATGTTTATTACGATAAAATGATTATTGGTGATGTACAAAAATTTAAAGATACTTTGGCCGGAAAAGTTATTGAAACGGTTGATAGACGTGGTAAGTATTTACTTCTAAGATTTAGTGGGGATGTTACGGTAATTTCTCATTTAAGAATGGAAGGCAAGTATTATGTAAAATCTAAAGATGAACCGTTAGATAAACATACCCATGTAGTATTTAACTTTGTAGACGGCACTACATTACGCTATAACGACACACGAAAATTTGGACGAATGGAATTAGTGAAAACCGGGATGGAAGTTAATAATTCCGGAATAAAAAAACTAGGTCCAGAACCAACAGTTGATACTTTTAAAGTAGATGATTTTTATCAAGCACTGCAAAAGAAAAAGAAAGTAATTAAAACTGCTTTACTTGATCAAACAATTGTAACGGGGTTGGGAAATATTTATGTTGATGAAGTTTTGTGGATGTCAAAAATTCATCCGCAAACACCAGCAAAAAATTTAAGTTACGATGAAGCAAAGAAGTTACATGATAATATCATTAAAGAACTTAACATGGCGATTGAAGCAGGCGGAACTACAATTCGATCATATACTGATGCATTCAGAAACGAAGGTGGTTTTCAATTTTCATTGAAGGTTTACCAAAAAACCGGGGAGCCTTGCCAACGTTGTCAAACACCAATCGAAAGAATTGTCGTTGGTCAAAGGGGGACTCATTTTTGTCCAAAATGTCAGATACTCAAACCTTAGTTATAGGGCTTACTGGAGGTATAGCAGCTGGAAAGTCTACGTTGCGTAAAGAACTGGAAAAAATAGGTTTTGTAGCGCTTGATGCTGATCAGATTTCCCGAGAAATTGTTAAACCAAGAACTGAAGGATTAAATGCAATCAGACAAATTTTTGGTGAAGGTTATCTAGTAGAAGGAAAATTAAATCGAAAAAAATTAGGAGAATTAGTATTTTCTAATTCCGAGCAGTTAGCTAAGTTAAATTCAATTTTACATCCCTTAATAAAAAAAGAGCTACGCAGACAAATTGAAAACTTGAAGCGTATTGGAAAAACAAAAATATTATTAGAAGTTCCATTGTTATTTGAGACAGGAATCGACGCTTTATGTGATTATACGATTGATTTAGAAGTTGAGCGTAAAACCCAAATAGCTCGGCTTCAACAAAGAAATGGTTACACATATGAGCATGCAGTAGACAGAATTGAGGCACAAGTATCACCAAAATTTAGAAAGAGTAAGGCTGACTTAGTAATTGAAAATGCTGAAAATGTTGAATCGAGCAAACAACTAGTGATAAAATATTTTGAGAAAATAGGAATGATATAGGGGTGAAAAAACATGAGATGTCCACAGTGTCACCAAAATGGTTCAAGAGTTGTTGATAGTAGACCAGCTGATAATGGTCATGCAATTCGTAGACGTCGAGAATGCGAACATTGCGGGTATAGGTTTACAACGTTTGAAAGATTAGAAGCAACACCACTTTTAGTGATTAAAAAAAGTGGTTTACGCGAAAGTTTTAAACGTGAAAAAATCCTTCAAGGAGTCATGCGTGCTGCTGAAAAAAGACCGGTTAGTAGTGATGAAATTACTAAAATCGTCGATAAAGTAGAAAATAAAATTCGCGCTGTCGGTGGAAATGAAGTTTCAAGTCAATTAATTGGCGAATATGTAATGGAAATCCTAGTTGACGTAGATGAAGTGGCGTATATTCGTTATGCAAGTGTATATCGAGAGTTTAAAGATATGAACGCTTTTGCCTCTGAATTAAATGAATTAATGGAAAAAGAAAATAAAAAATAATACGAAATGGGAGAAGAAATAATGGAGCAAGAATTTAATCCACAAGATGGATATATAATAAGTGCCAATCGTCATATTTCTAATGATGATAAAGAAATTATTTCTGTCCTTTATCAACCAATTATCGGGATAATGGCAAGTGGGATATATCAAAATTTAGCAAGTATGGTTAACTATAACGCAATTTTAAGTGATAAAATGCGTTTAAGTAAGTTGATTAATTATTTAGTAATTGATCTGAAAAATTTTACAGATGCAATTCATCGCTTAGAAGCAACGGGGTTAATCAGAACTTTTGTTAATGAAGATGAGAATGGGAAAATTTTTATTTTTGAAATTCATCCTCCAGTTAGTGAAGTTGATTTTTTCAAAGATGACTTATTTTGCGCGTTGCTTTTAGAAAGTGTGGGTAAAGAAAAATTTATAGATTTATCCAAATGGCATAAGTACCCATCTACGATATCTCAAGGGTTTACTGAAATCTCAAAATCGATTCCAGAAGTATTTCATTTAACTGTTCCATCGATTACGATAACTAATGAAGTGAAGCCACAAAGCGAAAGTCAAAATACTAGTAAAGCTCTGATTGAAAAGCAAAATGTTACCCTAGACATAGGGGAAATAAAAAAGTATTTACTTAATTCTTTTGTGAAGTTTGAAGATTTAAAGAAATATATAAATGAATTAAAGACAGCTAAATTAGTTTATGGGTTAGAAGAATATCGTATTGTCAAATTATTGGAAAGATCTGTAGATATTGAAACTAACAAAATTGATATAGAGTTATTTAAAGAAAATTGTAATGAAAGTTTTGATGCAGTATTTAAGAAACAAAATCAGTATCAAAGTACTAACTCTACGACAAATGCAAAAACAAAATTAGATGAAGATCCTTTAATTCAAGCTTTTCAGAGTTATACGCCACTTGAATTTTTGCAAATCTTAAAACAAGAATTAGGTAGCTTTGTAACTGATAACGAAAAAAGAACAATTTATCGGGTAGTTGAAAATGAAAATATGAACCTTCCTTTAGAAGTAGTAAATGCTTTAATTCACTATTATTTAGTCGATAAAGAGTTCTCTAATTTGTCCAAAGGACCATTTGAAGCTACATTAGCGGATTGGCAAAAGCATCAGATAAATTCTGCGCGCCAAGCAATGGAATACACTAAAAAAATAACTTCGCGGCGGGCACAGACTAAAAATTCAAGGAATTATCGCGCACGAAAAATTATTGAAAAAGAAAAACTTCCCGATTGGGCAATTAATAAAGAAAAACAAACAAATCGAGTTACGAATAATAAACAAGCTAAAGCTCAACAAGAAAAAATTTCAGAATTATTGAAAAAAACGAAGTAAAAGAGGTGATTGCTAATGGAAGATTTAGGTAAAAATTTAACTGAACAGATGCTTAAAAATAATTGGGGACAAAGATATAATGCTTTAATCAAAGAAGTTTTAGCAGATAAAGATGTTCAAATGTTTATTCGTAGTCATGATAAGTTGACGAAAGATGATATTTTAAAAAGTTTTAGTAAGCTATATGAATTTGTGAATGTAAAAAGACAAATTGCTGCAGGAAAAGAAGTGTTTATTCCGGGGTATTCACCAAATTTGATTATTAGCGATCATCATATTGAAGTTGAATATATTCCAACTAAGGAGTTATTAGCTAAACAAAAACAACTTGAATTAAATCGCCGTTTTAAAATAATCAGCCTTCCCAAAAATGTTCGTAAAGCCAATTTAGATGATTATTTTACAAATAACGATGATCGTAGGGTGGCATTATTAAAATCCTTAGAATTTATTGAAAAGTATACGGCAAATAAAAACGAATTTTGCAAGGGATTATATTTATGTGGAAGTTTTGGTGTTGGCAAAACTTATCTTTTAGCAGGTGTAGCAAATAGGCTAGCACAAAAGGGAGTGCAAGTAACGTTAATTCACATGCCATCTTTTGCAGTTGAAATGAAAGGCTCTATTAGCAAGAATAGTACACTTCAAAAAATTGATGAAATAAAAAAGGTCCCAGTTTTAATGATGGATGATATTGGTGCTGATCAAATGAGTAGTTGGTTTAGAGACGATATTTTAGGCGTTATTTTACAATATCGTATGCAAGAAGGTTTGCCAACATTTTTTAGCTCGAACTTTACAATGGAACAGCTACAAGAAAATTATTTAACAATAAACTCTAGAGGCGAAGCTGAACCGATGAAAGCCATGAGAATTATGGAAAGAATAGCATTTCTTGCCGATGAGGTTAATTTAGTTGGAGATAATTTAAGAAATTCTAATTAAATTTACAAATAATACTTGAATTTATTTACATTGAGTGATTAAATAATAAGTAAATTAGTGTAAGATAAAAAGTAATTCAAATCAGGGATGAAGGAATTGACTGTGAACCTTCTACGAATTACCTACCACTTACGCAAAAAATGTCTAATGAAAAGTTAGATCGGTTATCGCAACCGTTAACATGCGACTCGAGGAGTTTTTAAAACTTGAATTTGGGTGGAACCACGTTATTAACGTCCCTAGTGTATATAAGTGTACACTAGGGACTTTTTTATTAGGAGGAAAAAAATATGGTTGAAATTAATTTGAAATTTCCCGATGGAAATGTAAAAAGTTTCCAAGAAGGGGTAACAACAAAAGATGTTGCAGAATCAATCAGCATTAGTTTAGCTAAAAAAGCTGTTGCTGGTAAATTAGATGGCGAATTTGTTGGCTTAACTGATCAATTACTACATGATGGAGCAATTGAAATTGTTACAAAAGATTCACAAGAAGGATTAATTGTTTTATGGCATACGGCTGCACAAGTTTTAGCAAGTGCTTTACATGAATTATATCCAGATATGAAATTTGGTTTAGGCGATGTTACAGAACATGGTTTTTATTTAGATACTGATCGTCAAGCAGGTCAAATTGCAGAAGCTGATTTTGAAAAAGTTACTGCAAAAATGCAAGAAATCATTAAGCAAAAAGCTGAAATTAAACGCGTTAAGATGGCCAAAGAAGATGCGTTAAAAGCAGTTGCTGGCGATAAATATCAAGAAGAATTAATTAATGATATGGACCAAGCAGAAGTTGTTTTATATCAACAAGGGGATTTCTATAACGTTTATGAAGGTGTAACGCTTCTATCAGCAGGTGATTTGAAAGTCTTCAAGTTATTATCTGTTGCCGGAGCATACTGGAAGGGTGCTTCAAGTAACCCAATGTTACAACGTATTTATGGTACAGCATTCTTCAAACAAAAGGATTTAGATGCTGAATTAGTACGTCAACAAGAAGCACGTGAACGTGATCACCGTGTAATCGGAAATAATTTAGATTTATTCTTTGTTGATCCTAAAGTTGGAGCAGGCCTACCATATTGGATGCCAAATGGTGCTACAATTCGTCGTGTAATTGAACGTTACATTATTGATAAAGAAGTAGCTTGGGGCTTCCAACATGTTTACACACCGGTTTTAGCTAACCTTGATCTTTACAAAACATCAGGTCACTGGGATCACTATCGCGAAGACATGTTCCCACCAATGGACATGGGTGATGGCGAAATGTTAGAATTACGTCCAATGAACTGCCCATCACACATTCAAATTTACAAGCACCATAAACGTTCATACCGTGATTTACCATTACGTATTGCAGAATTAGGTATGATGCACCGTTATGAAAAATCTGGGGCTTTAACAGGATTATCACGTGTACGTGAAATGACTTTAAACGATGGACATGATTTTGTTTCAACTGAACATATCGAAGATGAAATTAAAACAGTTGTTCAATTAATGACAGAAGTTTACAACGACTTTAACATCACAGATTTCCGTTTCCGTTTAAGTTTACGTGATCCAAAGAATACTGAAAAGTACTTTGATGATGATGAAATGTGGGAAAAATCACAAGCTAAATTAAAAGCAGCTATGGATGACTTAGGCTTGGAATACTTTGAAGCAGAAGGTGAAGCAGCATTCTACGGTCCTAAGATTGATGTTCAAACAAAGACAGCTTTAGGTGGAGAAGAAACTTTATCAACAATTCAATTAGACTTCTTATTACCTGAACGTTTTGATTTAACATACGTTGGTGCTGATGGTGAAGAACATCGTCCAGTTATGGTTCACCGTGGTATCGTTTCAACAATGGAACGTTTCACAGCATACTTAACTGAAATGTATAAAGGTGCATTCCCAACATGGTTAGCACCACATCAAGTTTCAATTATTCCAGTTAAAAATGAACTTCACTTAGATTACGTAAACCAATTACGAAGTGAATTAAGTGCACACGGAATTCGTGTAACAGTTGATGATCGTAACGAAAAGATGGGATACAAGATTCGTCAAGCTCAAGTTAACAAGATTCCATACACATTAGTAATTGGTGATGGCGAAATGAAAGACGGTTTAGTTTCAGTACGTCGTTACGGTCAAGACGAAACAACACAAATGACAAAAGATGAATTCAAGAAGTTAATTTTTGAAGATATTGAAACTTATAGTCGTCAAAATTAATTTAGAATAAGTGTTGACAGAGCTCAAAATAATTGATACTATTTAATAGTTGAGAAAAAAGCAGAGGCATTCCGCTTCTCGCCTTGGAGATCAGAGTTTCCGGGCAGAAATTAAAGAAATTTTTACTAAGATTGAACTTTAATGCGGGCACTCTGAATCTCAGAGTGCCCGTTTTCTGCATTTTCTCTCTGAAATATTTTTGGAGGTGAATATCATAGCAGTTGATAAGATGGTTAACGAAGGTATTCGTGCTCGTGAGTTACGTCTAATCGATGCAGAAGGTGAACAGCTTGGTGTTAGAACTAAGCAAGAAGCTTTGAAACTTGCTGAAGATTCAAATTTGGATCTTGTGCTTGTTGCTCCTAAAGCAAAGCCACCTGTTGCAAAGATTATGGACTACGGTAAGTACCGTTTTGAACTTCAAAAGAAACAACGTGAAGCTCGCAAGAAGCAAAAAGTTGTTAATGTTAAGGAAGTTCGTTTAAGTCCTACAATCGACACAAATGACTTCAATACTAAAATGAAAAATGCTCGTAAGTTCCTTTCTAAAGGAGATAAAGTTAAAGTGTCAATTCGCTTTAAAGGTAGAGCTATTACTCATAAGGATATCGGTCGCGATGTTCTTAATCGCTTTGCAGAAGCAACTGAAGATGTTGCAACTGTTGAATCAAAGGCGAAAATGGATGGTAGAAGTATGTTTTTGATGCTTGCACCAAAAGCTGAAAAATAATTTTTATTAAAATGTAGGAGGATTTTATAGTCATGCCAAAACAAAAAACACACCGCGCATCAGCAAAACGTTTTAAGCGTACAGGAAATGGTGGTTTAAAGCGTTCACACGCTTATACATCACACCGCTTCCACGGTAAGACTAAGAAGCAACGCCGTCAATTAGCAAAGCCTGGTATGGTTTCAGCTTCAGATATGAAACGTATCAAGCAAATGCTTTCACAAATGAAATAATTTAAAT
Organism: Ligilactobacillus hayakitensis DSM 18933 = JCM 14209; assembly: GCF_000615845.1. GTDB lineage: Bacteria > Bacillota > Bacilli > Lactobacillales > Lactobacillaceae > Ligilactobacillus > Ligilactobacillus hayakitensis. The sequence continues at coordinate 636 of NZ_BAML01000010.1, read as the reverse complement.
TAAGAATTTAATCAGGAGCCTGTTAAGGCTAGAAAATTTATTTTTTCTAATCAATAAGGAGGAATTGTCATGCCACGTGTTAAAGGTGGATCAGTTACACGCCAACGTCGTAAGAAAGTAATTAAGTTAGCAAAGGGTTATCGTGGTGCTAAGCACATCCAATTTAAGGTTGCTAAGCAACAAGTTATGAAGTCATACGCATACGCATTCCGCGACCGTCGTAAGACTAAATCAAACTTCCGTAAATTATGGATTGCTCGTATCAACGCTGCTGCTCGTCAAAACGAAATCAGCTACAGCAAGTTAATGCACGGTTTGAAATTAGCTAACATCGAAGTAAACAGAAAGATGCTTGCTGACTTAGCTGTTAGCGATGCTGCTGCATTTACAGCAATCGTTGAAGAAGCTAAAAAAGCTTTAGCAAAATAATTTTGTTTGGTTCTTTGTCAATTAATACTGATGAAGAAATCTAATTAAATATAGTCCAAAAAGTAATGGTTAAGTTGCTTGTAGAACAAGCTGCTTAGCCGTTATTTTTTTGCTCTTTTTTTCTTTGATGTTTAGTGTAGTAGCTTGACTCGATAATAAAATGCGTAAGCGAAAGTTTTTAAAACTTCTGAACCCAAACGCTACGCG